>NZ_JBFTML010000064.1:0-26230 GCF_056396925.1 Pseudomonas sp. 05N433
GTGTTGGCACCCACCTGATTACGCTCGTGCTGCCGGTAATCCATGCTGGGTAACGGGTCGATATACCAACGGTAACCATGACTGCGCGCAAAGGCGTAGAAATACCAGTCATGCAAAGTTACACCTTGCAGTTGCTGCCAGTTGGCGAGCATCGAGCCTTTCAAGGCTTCTATCAGGCTTTTTCTAAAGACATAGGTGCAGCCAGGCCCGGCTGCCTCGAACAAAAAATCCCAGGCGACCTGAGGTTGCGCCTTGTCCAGCAGCAGGGTTCTGCCATTTGGCCAGAACGCCGTCACGTTACTGGAGTAGGCATCCACTCCTCGTGCCTGCAACGCCTGGGTTGCTCTGTGCAGCTTATCGGGATACCAGATGTCGTCCTGATCGGCAAAGGCGACGAAGTCGTAGCCATCGAAGTCGACGTCCCGGATCAGCCGAAAGAAGTTGCGCGATGCTCCGCCGAAGCGATTGGCATCCGGAAGCACTACAACTGCTGGATGCTCAGCCGCATAAGCTCTACACCACGCCTCGGTGCCGTCAGTGGAGGGGTCGATGCTAATGTGCAGGGTAACGTCGACCGATAACTGGCCGAGAATCGAGACCAATTGCTCCTCAATCCACTGCATTCCGTTGTACGCAGCCAGCAAAACTGCAACCTTGGGATGTTTTACTGGCATGCTATTCCTGCTTGCTCGGATTAAACGCTAGGTTTGAAAGTAAACCCTCTCGACTCAGAGGGAATCCAAATCCAGCAGTTTTTGCAGGTACTGACCATAGCCAGTCTTCTTCAGCCTATCGGCCTGAGCGCCCAACTGTTCAGCGGTAATCCAACCGTTGTTGTAGGCGATCTCCTCCAGGCAGGCCACTTTCAAGCCTTGACGCTGCTCGATCGTGTGCACGAAGTGACTGGCCTCGAGCAACGAGTCGTGAGTCCCCGTGTCCAGCCAGGCAAAACCGCGTCCGAGCATTTCTACATTGAGGGTGTTTTGCTCGAGGTAGGCGCGGTTAACGTCGGTGATTTCCAACTCGCCACGCTCGGATGGCTTGATGTTCTTGGCGATCTCGACAACCTGGTTGTCGTAGAAGTACAGGCCAGTCACCGCGTAGCTGGATTTTGGCTTCAGCGGCTTCTCTTCGATGCTCAAGGCACGGCCGGCAGCGTCGAACTCGACGACACCAAAACGCTCTGGATCCGACACGTGATAGCCGAATACAGTCGCGCCGCGTTCTTGAGTGCTAGCCGAACGCAGGTTGTCCGAGAAGTGTTGACCGTAAAAGATGTTGTCGCCCAGGATCAGGCAGCAAGGATCCTTGCCAATGAATTCTTCGCCGATGATGAAAGCCTGAGCCAGACCATCCGGGCTAGGTTGCTCGGCATAAGTCAGCTTGATGCCGTACAGGCTGCCGTCACCCAACAACTTCTGGAAACATGGCAGGTCTTCAGGCGTGGAGATAATCAGGACTTCGCGCATACCGGCGAGCATCAGCACCGACAGCGGATAGAAGATCATCGGCTTGTCGTAGATTGGCAGCATTTGCTTGGATACGCCGAGGGTCAGCGGGTGCAGACGAGTGCCCGAGCCGCCAGCGAGGATGATGCCTTTACGATTTGTCGTGGTCATTTATTCAGGACTTCCATAAGCATTCGGGTGACACCACTTTGCCAATCCGGCAAGTGTAGAGAAAAATTTTCGCGCAGCTTCTGAGTGTTCAACCGGGAATTCAGAGGGCGGCGTGCCGGTGTTGGATAAGCGGTCGTGTCGATCGGATTGATTGCCGTGACAGCAAGCTCTT
Source organism: Pseudomonas sp. 05N433 (assembly GCF_056396925.1). Lineage (NCBI taxonomy): Bacteria > Pseudomonadati > Pseudomonadota > Gammaproteobacteria > Pseudomonadales > Pseudomonadaceae > Pseudomonas > Pseudomonas sp. 05N433. The sequence goes on from NZ_JBFTML010000064.1 coordinate 1,792, forward strand.
CACCGTTGGCCTTGGCAAAACCAATCACATGGCTGGCATAGCCGTGCCAGGACACTTCGCCAGCGGCCGCCAGATGATACAGGCCCGCCAGCTCAGGACGCTGCAAGACTTGCTGAATAGCCAGCGCCGTCACGTCGGCGATCAGGTCTGCGCCGGTAGGGGCGCCGATCTGGTCGGCGATGACGCTCAGGGTTTCGCGATCCTTGGCCAGGCGCAACATAGTCTTGGCGAAGTTGTTGCCGCGTGCGCCATAGACCCAACTGGTGCGGAAGATCAGGTGCTTGCAGCCGGAGGCGATAATCGCCTGCTCGCCGGCAAGTTTGCTGGCACCGTAGTGATTCACCGGCGCGACAGCATCTGTCTCTTGCCATGGCGTCAGGCCTTCACCGCTGAACACGTAATCGGTCGAGTAGTGAATCAGCCACGCCCCTAGAGATGCCGCCTCTTCAGCCATGACCTGACTCGCCTGACCGTTCACGCGGTCGGCCAACTCTGTCTCGGACTCAGCTTTATCGACCGCCGTGTAGGCCGCTGCGTTGACGATGACGTCTGGTTTGACCTGACGAATCGTCGTGCGCAACGCATCGAGATCAGACAGGTCACCGCTCAAACCATCAACCGGGTGACGATCCAATGCGATCAGTTCACCAAGAGGCGCCAGGGAGCGTTGCAGCTCCCAGCCCACTTGACCGTTTTTTCCCAACAGGAGGATTTTCATGCCTTGTCCGAACGGTCCGTGTAGTTCTGGTCGATCCATTGCTGGTAGCTGCCGCTCTTCACGTGAGCGACCCACTCAGCGTTGTTCAGATACCACTCGACGGTTTTGCGGATGCCGGTTTCAAAAGTCTCTTCCGGCGTCCAACCCAGCTCACGCTGGATCTTGCTGGCGTCGATCGCGTAACGCTGGTCGTGGCCCGGGCGATCCTGAACGTAGGTGATCAGGCTGGCGTGTGGACGATGAGCGGAGTCTGGACGCAGCTCGTCGAGCAGTGCACAAAGGGTATGCACCACTTCGATGTTTTGTTTCTCGTTATGGCCGCCGATGTTGTAGGTCTCGCCGATAACACCTTCGGTCACGACTTTGTAGAGTGCGCGGGCGTGGTCTTCGACGTAGAGCCAGTCACGGACCTGATTGCCTTTGCCGTAGACCGGCAGCGGCTTGCCTTCCAGCGCGTTGAGAATGATCAGCGGGATCAACTTCTCAGGGAAGTGGCAAGGACCGTAGTTGTTCGAGCAGTTGGTGACCAGGGTCGGCAAGCCATAAGTACGGCTCCAGGCGCGAACCAGGTGATCGGAACTGGCCTTGCTCGCGGAGTAAGGCGAACTTGGCTGATATGGCGTTGTTTCGGTGAAGAGGTCTTCCGGACCTTCAAGGTCTCCGTAAACTTCGTCAGTCGAAATGTGGTGGAAGCGGAAGCTGGCTTTACGCGCGTCATCCAGCGCCGCCCAGTAGTGGCGCGCAGCTTCAAGCAGGGTGTAAGTGCCAATAATGTTGGTCTGGATGAATTCGGACGGGCCGGAGATCGAGCGATCAACGTGGGACTCTGCGGCCAGGTGCATGATGGCATCCGGTTGGTGTTCACGCAGGACACGGTCAATTTGATCGCGGTCACAGATATCGACGCGCTCGAACGCATAGCGCGGGTCTTCGCTGACTTCGGCCAAGGACTCAAGATTGCCGGCATAAGTCAGCTTATCGACGTTAACGACAGCGTCAGTGGTGTTGGAGATGATATGACGGATGACCGCCGAGCCAATAAACCCGGCGCCGCCGGTAACTAGAATTTTCACGCGAAACCATACCCTTGAGTTGCTGACAGGGCCGCCAACCGAGCACTGTCGAATCCATGAATGCAAAAGCCATCAAATTCGCTGAGGCTTCTGACAGAGTCAGTCTGAACCGATGTGGGAATATGCCACTATCGGATAAGCGCAGCATTTTACAGCTAAATGAAGGTTTTACTAATGGATATAGACAAGCTGTGATGCAAATCCGATGCTCACCATGGGTTTGTCGCAATCAGACAAGGCGCTTGCGTGAGGCTCTGGACGTACGCCCCAGAAACCAGCCGAGAACCGGCCCTATCACCATACCGATCAGCAACGTAATCACCATGATCAACGACACTGGCAACTGCGGGCTCGCCCACCCCAGGAACAGCAGTGACATGGCCTGCTGATTCTCAAGAACGAACGCCAGGATCGCCAGAACAAGCAACAGGACAAATACAGCGAGGAGTACGCGCTTGAAGTTACGCATCAGCGGCTCCCTGGAGTGCAACAGCCGTCAAAGCCCTTCCTCCTCATCCTCGTTCACACGATCACGCAGTTCTTTGCCTGGCTTGAAATGTGGAACGAACTTGCCGTCAAGGCTGACGGACTGACCGGTTTTTGGATTACGCCCCACGCGCGGCGCGCGATAGTGCAGTGAAAAGCTGCCAAAACCACGGATCTCGATTCGATCACCAGTGGCCAGACATTGGGACATTTGCTCAAGCATGGTCTTGATGGCCAGCTCCACATCTTTAGATGAGAGTAGCCCTTGATGGGTGACAATTCGTTCGATCAACTCCGACTTCGTCATATTTTTCCCTTCTTTTTCAAGCAGCTAGATCAGCGCTTCAAAGGTTTTAGCATGCCCCGAGTAATTTGAACAGCCCGAGCGTTGACATATCATCCCCAGCAGCGAGATGCCCGATTTCAAGGCACCGGAACTCTGATCGAACCCACACACTCACCTGCAGATAACCAGCATGGTGCGTGTCAAATAGCCCGCGGGATTGAAACCGAAAGGGAATATATCTTCCTCCTTGGCGTCATCAGACCTTACGATGACTTTATAACCTGCCCCTTTACACTCCTTGGCCGCTCGCTTGTGACACCTCTCCCATCCTGAGCCCAATCCCGAACAATCGACCTCTATACCACTGACGCCGCGCACCACATGAGTCTTGGCGCTGGTGGTACAACCTGCCAATGTCATTACTGCTATCACGACAATGAGCTTATTCATTCACTTCCTTATGCCGGATACGCAACCCAGCGGTCGTTCACTTCAGACTAAGCCTAGCCTTGAATAGACGATTGACCTACTTGAAGAAACAGACAACCCAATCAAATCATTGGTTTCATGAATGAAACACTGCAATCCCCACACACCCTGAATCCACCAAATCGCAGACACAAAAAAGGGCGACCGAAGTCGCCCTTTTTCTATGGTCTAACAGAACTCAGTTCTGTTTTTCCATTTGTGCACGCAACAGGTCGCCCAGAGTGGTAGGACCAGCAGCGATGTCAGCAGCAGGCTTGTCTTTCAAGCTCTGGATTGCTTCTTTCTCTTCAGCATCATCTTTCGACTTGATGGAGAGCTGGATTACGCGGCTCTTGCGATCAACGCTGATGATCTTGGCTTCTACTTCCTGGCCTTCTTTCAGAACGTTGCGCGCGTCTTCAACGCGGTCACGGCTGATTTCGGAGGCTTTCAGAGTCGCTTCGATATCGTCGGCCAGAGTGATGATGGCGCCTTTAGCGTCAACTTCTTTCACGATGCCTTTAACGATGGCGCCTTTGTCGTTCTCTTGAACGTACTCGGAGAACGGATCGCTTTCCAGTTGCTTGATACCCAGGGAGATGCGCTCGCGCTCTGGGTCAACCGACAGGATAACGGTGTCCAGCTCGTCGCCTTTCTTGAAGCGGCGTACGGCTTCTTCGCCCACTTCGTTCCAGGAGATGTCGGACAGGTGAACCAGACCGTCGATGCCGCCGTCCAGACCAATGAAGATACCGAAATCGGTGATCGACTTGATGGTGCCGGAGATTTTATCGCCCTTGTTGAACTGGCCAGAGAAATCTTCCCATGGGTTAGATTTGCACTGCTTGATGCCGAGGGAGATACGACGACGCTCTTCGTCGATGTCCAGAACCATAACTTCCACTTCGTCGCCGACTTGTACGACTTTCGAAGGGTGGATGTTCTTGTTGGTCCAGTCCATTTCGGAAACGTGCACCAGACCTTCAACGCCTTCTTCCAGCTCAGCGAAGCAGCCGTAGTCGGTCAGGTTGGTTACACGAGCGGTAACGCGAGTGCTTTCTGGGTAACGGGCTTTGATAGCAACCCATGGATCTTCGCCCAGTTGCTTGAGGCCCAGGGAAACACGATTGCGCTCGCGATCGTACTTCAGAACCTTGACATCGATCTCGTCGCCAACGTTGACGATTTCGGAAGGATGCTTGATACGCTTCCAAGCCATGTCGGTAATGTGCAGCAGGCCATCGACGCCACCCAGATCGACGAATGCGCCGTAATCGGTGAGGTTCTTGACGATACCTTTGACTTGTTGGCCTTCCTGCAGGGATTCCAGCAGAGCTTCACGCTCGGCGGAGTTCTCGGCTTCGAGGACGCTGCGACGGGAAACGACAACGTTGTTGCGTTTCTGGTCGAGCTTGATGACCTTGAATTCCAGCTCTTTGCCTTCCAGGTGCGTGGTGTCGCGCACTGGACGGACGTCAACCAGAGAACCTGGCAGGAACGCACGGATGCCGTTAACGTCGACAGTGAAGCCGCCTTTAACCTTACCGTTGATAACGCCCTTGACCACTTCTTCGGCTGCGAAGGCTGCTTCCAGAACAATCCAGCATTCAGCGCGCTTGGCTTTTTCACGGGACAGCTTGGTTTCACCAAAGCCGTCTTCAACCGAGTCCAGAGCAACGTGAACTTCGTCACCGACGTTGATGTTCAGTTCGCCAGCGTCGTTGTAGAACTGCTCAAGCGGGATGAGTGCTTCAGACTTCAGGCCAGCGTGAACGGTTACCCAGCGAGCTTGGTAATCGATATCAACGATAACACCGGTGATGATGGAGCCTGCCTGAAGGTTCAGGGTTTTTAGGCTTTCTTCAAAGAGTTCCGCAAAGCTTTCGCTCATTTTAATTCCTGTTGATAAGGGCGAAGAATACGCCCATCTCCACATCCCAGACGATGTGGGTTAGTTTCATTTAAAAGAAGCTCCGCAGGACTATGACTGGTCCCCTGCGGCCCTCTTGGTCACCCGGCGATATCGCGAATGGCGATCTCGCTCATGATGCGTTCCAGCACCTGGTCGATGGATAATTCCGTGGAATCCAGCTGTATGGCGTCAGCCGCCGGTTTGAGCGGGGCTACCGCTCGCTGGGTGTCACGCTCATCGCGCGCACGTATCTCATCTAGCAGACTCGACAGACTAACACCATCGACTTTGCCCTTCAACTGCAAGTAACGTCGGCGCGCACGCTCTTCGGCACTGGCAGTGAGGAAAATCTTCAAGGGCGCGTCGGGAAATACCACCGTACCCATGTCGCGACCATCGGCCACCAGACCCGGCGCCTCCTGAAAAGCCCGCTGACGCTGCAGCAACGCCTCGCGAACCGCAGGCAACGCGGCGACCTGCGAGGCACCCGAGCCGACACTCTCGGTACGGATCACATCGCTGACTTCATCACCTTCCAGAATAATGCGCTGCAACTGACCGTCGGTCGCTGCGATGAACTGCACATCCAGATGCGCGGCGAGCTTCTTGAGCAATTCCTCATTGGTCAGGTCGACGCCATGGTTATGCGCGGCGAAAGCCAGCAATCGATAAAGTGCACCGGAATCCAGCAGGTTCCAGCCCAGGCGCTTGGCCAGAATCCCGGCGACAGTACCTTTGCCAGAGCCGCTTGGCCCATCAATAGTGATGACCGGTGCAATGCTGATCACGACTGAGCCTCTTGTGCAACACGGATACCGACCTGCGCGCACAGCGCGAGGAAGTTCGGGAACGAGGTCGCGACGTTGGCGCAATCATGGATGCGGATCGGCGCAGTGGCGCGCAGTGAAGCCACGCTGAAGGCCATGGCAATCCGGTGGTCGCCGTGACCGTGCACTTCGCCGCCGCCGATCTGGCCGCCGTCGATGATGAGGCCGTCCGGAGTGGGCTCGCACTTGACGCCCAGCGCCAGCAGACCGTCCGCCATGACCTGGATCCGGTCCGATTCCTTCACGCGCAGCTCTTCGGCACCACGCAGCACAGTGCGACCTTCGGCACATGCAGCCGCCACGAACAGCACCGGAAACTCGTCGATAGCCAGTGGCACCAGCGCTTCGGGAATCTCGATACCTTTGAGTTTAGCTGCCCGTACGCGCAGGTCGGCTACCGGCTCGCCACCGACTTCACGCTGGTTTTCCAGAGTGATGTCAGCGCCCATCAGGCGCAGGATGTCGATTACGCCGGTACGGGTCGGGTTGATGCCGACGTGCTCGAGCACCAGCTCCGAACCTTCGGCGATCGACGCCGCCACCAGGAAGAACGCCGACGACGAGATATCGCCCGGCACTTCAATGTGGGTCGCGGTCAGCTTGTGGCCGGACTCGACCGAGGCGGTCGCCCCGTTAACGGTCACCGGGTAGCCGAAGCCGCGCAACATGCGCTCGGTGTGGTCGCGAGTCGGTGCCGGCTCGGTGACCGTGGTCTTGCCTTCGGCATACAGACCCGCCAGCAGCAGGCAGGATTTAACCTGGGCACTGGCCATCGGCATGGTGTAAGTCAGGCCCTTGAGCTTGTTGCCGCCCCGAATGGTCATCGGTGGACGACCGTCAGCGGCGGTCTCGATCACAGCGCCCATTTCACGCAGCGGATTGGCCACGCGATTCATCGGACGCTTGGACAACGAAGCGTCGCCGGTCAGGGTGCTGTCGAAGTTCTGCGCAGCCAGCAGGCCAGACAGCAGGCGCATCGAAGTGCCGGAGTTGCCCAGATAGATCGGGCCCGGCGCAGGCTTCAGGCCATGCAGGCCGACGCCGTGAATAGTCACGCGACCGTGGTGCGGACCTTCGATGACGACGCCCATGTCGCGAAAAGCTTGCAAGGTCGCCAGGGCGTCTTCGCCCTCGAGGAAACCTTCCACTTCAGTGACGCCTTCGGCCAGGGAACCGAGCATGATCGAGCGGTGGGAAATCGATTTGTCGCCCGGTACACGAATCCGCCCAGTCAGGCGGCCACCAGGTTGTGCCAGGAAAATCAGATCGTTGGAATTCATAGCGTCCACATAGGCCCGGCGGGCCAGGATTTTACTGAAATGCTCGCGGGCAACCCGGGCGCGAGTGAACACGCCCAACAATTGGTGCCCATCCCCTGCATCGACCGCGTCGCGCAAGGCGTCGAGGTCGCTGCGAAATGTATCGAGTGTGCGCAGGACAGCTTCGCGGTTGGCGAGGAAGATGTCGTGCCACATGACCGGGTCGCTACCGGCGATTCTTGTGAAATCGCGGAAACCGCCCGCAGCGTAACGGAAGATCTCAAGATTTTCATTGCGTTTGGCCAATGAATCGACCAAACCGAACGCCAGCAAGTGCGGCAAATGGCTGGTCGCCGCCAACACTTCGTCATGACGCTCGACTTGCATGTGCTCGACGTCGGCGCCCAATTCGCGCCACAACCGGTCGACCACCGCCAGCGCGGCCGGATCGGTCTGATCCAGCGGCGTCAGAATCACTTTATGGCGACGGAACAGGTCAGCATTGGAGGCTTCCACCCCGCTCTGCTCGGAACCGGCAATCGGATGCCCTGGCACGAAACGCGCCGGCATGCCGCCAAACGCTTCGGTCGCCGCGCGCACCACATTGCCCTTGGCACTGCCGACGTCAGTCAGGATCGCCTGTCCCAGATCCATGCCCGCCAACAGCGCGAGCAGTTTCTCCATGGCCAGGATCGGCACCGCCAACTGAATCACGTCCGCGCCCTGACAAGCCGCCACCAGGTCTTCTTCGCAGCGATCCACCACACCCAACTCGACCGCCAGCTTGCGCGACTGCGGGTCGAGATCGACCCCGACCACTTCGCGGCACAGACCGCTTTCACGCAGGCCTTTGGCAAACGAACCGCCGATCAACCCCAGACCGACCACCACCAGGCGACCGATCATAGGTTCAGCAGATTGCAGTGCAGTGACATCAACCACGAGCCATAACCTTGGTCAGCGCCTCGAGGAAGCGGCTGTTTTCCGCTGGCAAACCGATGGTGATGCGCAGGTGATTCGGCATGCCGTAGTTGGCCACCGGACGCACGATCACGCCTTCGCGCAACAACCCCTGGAAAACCGGGGCAGCAACGCGCCCCAGATCGACACAGATGAAGTTGCCTCTGGATGGAATCCAGCTCAGCCCCAACTCACGGAAACCCGCCTCAAGCTGCTGCATGCCGGATTGGTTCAGGCGACGGCTTTCAGCCAGGTACTCGACGTCTTGCAGCGCGGCACAAGCGGCGGCCAGCGCGAGGCTGTTGACGTTGAACGGCTGACGCACGCGATTGAGCACATCAGCGACGATGGCCGAGGACAAACCGTAGCCGACCCGCAGCGACGCCAGACCATAGGCCTTGGAGAAGGTGCGCGAGACCAGCAGGTTCGGATAGGCCGCCAGATAGTCCAGGCCATCCGGCAAGTCGCTGCCTTCGGCGTACTCGATGTAGGCCTCGTCCAGCACCACCAGCACATGGGCCGGAACGTCCTGCAGGAATTCATCCAGCGCCTCGGCATCGAACCAGGTCCCGGTCGGGTTGTTCGGGTTGGCGATGAACACCACGCGGGTATCGGCATCGATCGCGGCCAGCATCGCCGGCAGATCATGACCCCAGTCTTTGGCCGGGATCACTTTTGCCTGGGCACCAACGGCCTGGGTCGCGATCGGATAGACCGCAAACGCATGCTCGCTGAACACCGCGTTCAGGCCCGGCGCCAGATAGGCACGCGCCACCAGCTCCAGAATATCGTTGGAGCCGTTGCCCAGCGTCACTTGGTTCAGCTCGACGCGACACTGATCGGCCAACAGGGTTTTGAGCGCAAAACCATTGCCGTCCGGATAGCGGGTCAGCTCGGCCAGCGCTTCGCGAATCGCCGCCAGCGCCTTGGGACTGGCGCCCAACGGGTTTTCGTTGCTCGCCAGCTTGACGATGCTGGCCGGATCGAGGTTCAGCTCACGGGCCAGTTCGTCCACAGGCTTGCCCGGAACGTAAGGCGAAAGTTGTTGCACGCCCGGCTGTGCCAGAGCGAGGAAGTTGCCACTCATTTGCTACCGCCCTTAGAGAACTGCTTTCGGGTAGGAACCCAGCACCTTGAGTGCCACCGCTTCCTGACTGATCTTTTCCAGCACACCTTTGACCAGCGGGTCGCGGTGATGGCCGACGAAGTCGATGAAGAATACGTAGGTCCATTTACCGCTGCGCGACGGACGGGTCTCGATCCGTGTCAGATCGATGCCATTGTCGTGGAACGGCACCAGCAACTCGTGGAGAGCGCCGGGCTTGTTGCTCATGGAAACGATGATCGAGGTCTTGTCATCACCGGTCGGCGGCACTTCCTGGCTGCCGATCATCAGGAATCGCGTGGAGTTGTCCGGGCGATCCTCGATTTTCTCAGCCAGACGGGTCAACCCGTAGAGGCCGGCAGCCATGTCGCCGGCAATCGCTGCCGAGTTCCACTCACCCTTGACCCGTTTGGCCGCTTCGGCGTTGCTGGACACCGCCACGCGCTCGACATTCGGGTAATGGGCGTCCAGCCACTTGCGGCACTGGGCCAGGGACTGGGCGTGGGAATAGATGCGGCTGATGCTGTCGGTCTTGGTGTTTTCGCCAACCAACAGGTGATGGTGAATACGCAGCTCGACTTCGCCACAGATCACCATGTCGTGTTCGAGGAAGCTGTCGAGAGTGTGGTTGACCGCGCCTTCGGTGGAGTTTTCCACCGGGACCACGCCAAAGTTCACCGCACCGGCCGCCACTTCACGGAACACTTCGTCGATCGCCGCCATTGGCTTGCTGATCACCGCGTGACCGAAGTGCTTCATGGCCGCAGCCTGAGTGAAGGTACCTTCAGGGCCGAGGTAAGCCACTTTCAGCGGCTGCTCGAGGGCCAGGCACGAGGACATGATTTCGCGGAACAGCCGCGCCATCTCTTCGTTGCCCAGCGGCCCCTGGTTACGCTCCATCACGCGCTTGAGCACCTGAGCTTCACGCTCAGGACGATAGAACACCGGCACTTCGCCTTCGGCCAGCGAGGCCATCTTTACTCGCGCAACTTCCTGGGCGCAGCGTGCGCGCTCACTGATCAGCTCCAGGACCTTTTCGTCCAGAGCATCAATGCGCAGGCGCAGTGCCTTGAGTTCTTGCTCAGACATTAGCCGTGTTCCTTCTCGAACTCTGCCATGTACGAAACCAGTGCGTTGACTGCAACGATATCGACGGCGTTATAGATGGAGGCACGCATGCCGCCCACGGAACGGTGACCTTTGAGGTTCAACAGGCCACGTTCGTCGGCACCGGCCAGGAACGGCTTGTCGAGACGATCGTCGGCCAGACGGAACGGCACGTTCATCCACGAGCGGTCCGACTTGTTGATCGGGTTGCTGTACAAGCCGCTGGCGTCGATGAAGTCGTACAGCGTGCGCTGCTTCACTTCATTGAGCTTGCCGATGGCTTCGACGCCGCCCTGCTCTTTCAGCCACTCGAACACCAGGCCGGACAAGTACCAGGCCAGTGTTGGCGGTGTGTTGTACATCGAGCCGTTGTCGGCCGCGACCTTGTAGTTGAGCATGGTCGGGCAGATGGAACGGGCGTTACCCAGCAGGTCTTCGCGAACGATGTTGACGACGATGCCGCTCGGGCCGATGTTTTTCTGGGCGCCGGCGTAGATCATGCCGAAACGCGAGACATCCACCGGGCGCGAAAGAATGTCCGAGGACATGTCGGCGACCAGCGGCACATCACCGGTTTCCGGGATCCACTGGAATTCCAGGCCGCCGATGGTTTCGTTCGGCGCGTAGTGAACGTAGGCCGCATCTTTCGACAGGTTCCATTCGTTCTGACCAGGCACAGCGAAATAGTCGTAAGGCTTGGCGGTCGCGGCAACATTGACGTGGCCATAGCGCGAGGCCTCCTCGATCGCCTTCTGAGACCAGATACCGGTGTCGATATAGTCGGCGGTGCCGCTTTCCGGCAACAGGTTCAGCGGAATCTGAGCAAATTGCTGGCTCGCGCCACCTTGCAGAAACAGCACTTTATAGTTCGAGGGGATATTCAGCAGATCACGCAGATCCTGCTCGGCCTTGGTGGCAATGGACACGAACTCATCGCTGCGATGGCTCATTTCCATGACCGACAGGCCCTTGCCGTGCCAATCAAGGAGTTCAGCCTGGGCGCGCTTCAGGACAGCTTCGGGAAGCGCCGCAGGACCGGCACAGAAGTTATAGGCTCTCTTGCTCACATCCAATCTCGCTCTGATTTGGTGGTATCACGCAATAAATCTGTAGGAGCTGTCGAGCAGAGCGAGGCTGCGATCTTTTAGTGCTGAGCGAAAGCAAGAGCCAGATCAAGAGATCGCAGCATCGCTTCGCTCGACAACTCCTACATAAAAAACAATTCCACAGTTCCCTGAGGACAAACAACAAGGGGGCGAATCTTCATCCGCCCCCTGCTTGCCCGCTTACTCCTGCGGCTCTTCGTCGGCGGCGGCGTCGAGTTGCTGGTCGTCGGCAACATCGTCGATCACGACCTCACCCTCGAACACTGCACCCTCTTCACCTGCAAGCCCTTCGCCTTCCAGCTCTTCGCCTTCGACTTCCGACGGCTCCTGAACCCGCTCCAGGCCCACCAGCGTTTCATCGTTGGCCAGCTTGATCAGGGTCACGCCCTGGGTGTTACGGCCCAGGCTGGACACTTCGTCGACGCGGGTACGAACCAACGTACCCTGGTCGGAAATCAGCATGATTTCCTCGCCGTCGAGCACCTGGACCGCGCCGACCAGACGACCGTTACGCTCGTTGCTGACCATGGCGATAACGCCCTGACCGCCACGCTTGTACTCAGGGAACTCGGTGATCGCGGTGCGCTTGCCGAAACCACGCGCCGAAGCGGTGAGGATCTGGCTGCCTTCTTCCGGGATCAGCATGGAAATCAGCTTCTGGCCTTCCGGCAGACGCATCCCGCGGACACCGCGAGCGGTACGGCCCATGGCGCGAACGTCGGTTTCCTTGAAGCGAGTCACCTTGCCGCCGTCGGAGAACAGCATGACTTCGCGATCGCCATCGGTAATGGCCGCAGAGATCAGTACGTCGCCTTCATCCAGCTCCAGCGCGATCAGACCGACGCTGCGTTGACGACTGAAGGATTCCAGCGGGGTCTTCTTCACGGTGCCTTTGGCAGTGGCCATGAAGATGAAGTGACCTTCGGTGTATTCCTCGACCGGCAGCATGGTGGTGATGTATTCATCACTGTCCAGCGGCAGCAGGTTGACCAGCGGGCGACCACGGGCCGCGCGGGAGGCTTCCGGGATTTCGTAGGTTTTCAGCCAGTACACTTTACCTTTGCTGGAGAACAGCAGCAGCGTGGTGTGGCTGTTGGCGACCAGCAGGTGAGCGATGTAGTCCTCATCCTTCACGCCGGTAGCCGATTTACCTTTACCGCCACGACGCTGAGCCTGGTACGCAGCCAAAGGCTGGGTCTTGGCGTAGCCACCGTGGGAAATGGTCACGACGCGCTCTTCTTCCGGGATCATGTCGCCCAGGGTCAGGTCGAGACGGGCATCGAGAATCTCGGTGCGACGCACATCGCCGTACTCGGCGCGGATCACTTCCAGCTCTTCGCGGATCACTTCCATCAGGCGCGTGGCGCTGTTGAGGATGCGGATCAGCTCGCCGATCTGGTTGAGGATCTCTTGATACTCGGCCAGCAGCTTCTCGTGCTCCAGACCGGTCAGGCGGTGCAGACGCAGTTCCAGAATGGCTTGCGCCTGCTCTGGCGACAGGAAGTACTTGCCGTCGCGCAGGCCGTATTGTGGATCGAGGTTTTCCGGACGGCACGAATCGGCACCGGCACGTTCAACCATTGCAACCACCGCGGAGGACTCCCACGGCGTGCTGATCAGCGCTTCCTTGGCTTCCGACGGGGTCGGCGAAGCCTTGATCAGGGCGATGACCGGGTCGATGTTCGACAGGGCAACCGCCTGACCTTCCAGGATGTGGCCACGTTCGCGCGCTTTACGCAGCTCGAACACGGTACGACGGGTCACGACTTCGCGACGGTGACGAACGAAGGCTTCCAGCAGATCCTTGAGGTTGAGGATCCGCGGACGGCCGTCGATCAGCGCAACGATGTTGATGCCGAACACGCTTTGCAGCTGAGTCTGGGCGTAGAGGTTGTTGAGAATCACCTCAGGCACTTCACCGCGACGCAGCTCGATCACGACGCGCATACCGTCCTTGTCGGACTCGTCGCGCAGCTCGGTGATGCCTTCAAGCTTCTTCTCTTTGACCAGCTCGGCGATCTTCTCGATCAGACGGGCCTTGTTCAGCTGGTAAGGGAGTTCGGTAATGACGATCTGCTGACGGCCACCGACCTTGTCGATGTCTTCGATGATCGAGCGGGCACGCATGTAAATGCGCCCGCGACCGGTGCGGTAGGCTTCGATGATGCCGGCGCGACCGTTGATGATCGCGGCGGTCGGGAAGTCCGGACCGGGGATGTATTGCATCAGCTCATCGACAGTCAGCTCCGGATTGTCGATGAGTGCCAGGCAACCGTCGATGACTTCACCGAGGTTGTGCGGCGGAATGTTGGTCGCCATGCCCACGGCGATACCGCTGGAGCCGTTGACCAGCAGGTTGGGGATCTTGGTCGGCATGACCGCGGGGATCATTTCGGTGCCGTCGTAGTTCGGCACCCAGTCCACGGTTTCTTTATGCAGGTCGGCCAGCAGCTCGTGCGCCAGCTTGGTCATGCGTACTTCGGTGTATCGCATGGCCGCGGCGTTGTCGCCGTCCACCGAACCGAAGTTGCCCTGACCGTCCACCAGCAGGTAACGCAGCGAGAATGGCTGCGCCATCCGAACGATGGTGTCGTACACCGCGGTATCACCGTGCGGGTGATACTTACCGATCACGTCACCGACAACACGGGCAGATTTCTTGTACGGCTTGTTGAAGTCGTTGCCCAGCTCGCTCATCGCGAACAGCACACGCCGGTGCACGGGCTTCAAGCCATCGCGCGCATCCGGCAGTGCCCGCCCGACAATAACGCTCATCGCGTAGTCGAGGTAGGACTGCTTCAGCTCGTCTTCGATATTGACCGGGAGGATTTCTTTGGCCAGTTCGCCCATGAGAAGCCTGATTCCTTTTTCTGGTGAAACTTCGTCACATCCATATGGGACGAACGAAGCTCGCCGGTACAGACTGAGTGCCATGCACCGACTTACGACAAATCAACGAGTTATGCCATGGATCTGCGCAGTAAAGGCAGCCACATCAGGCTACCCTGGAAACCGCCGGATGTTATCACAAGAGCCGCCACGCACCTATCCCCCAGATGCGCATGGAGCATAGTTAGTTGACCGGTGACAGGCTTGAAGGAGACGAGAGGGGCTTAGAGGCGTGATCAACCGGCATTCAACCGTATTTTTCACTTGTAAACACCGATTTCGTGCAGCCTGAATGATTTAATGCAGACGCTTGCGGCACATCAATTGAGCCATTTTCGCGGTGTCCGGGCGCTCGACGATGCCTTTTTCGGTGACGATCGCATCGATCAGGTCGGCCGGGGTCACGTCGAAAACCGGGTTGAACGCTTCCACATCTGCCCCCACCCGCTTGCCGCCAACTTCCAGCAACTCGCGGCCATCACGCTCCTCGATAGGAATCTCGTCGCCACTGGCCAGGTTCATGTCGATGGTCGAACTCGGCGCCACCACCATGAAGCGCACGCCGTGGTGCATGGCGTTGACCGCCAACTGGTAGGTACCGATCTTGTTCGCCACATCGCCATTGGCGGTAATCCGGTCGGCGCCGACGATCACCCAGGTCACACCCTTGGTTTTCATGATGTGCGCGGCAGCGGAATCGACATTGAGGGTCACCGGAATACCCTCATTGGCCAATTCCCACGCAGTCAATCGCGAACCTTGCAGCCATGGCCGGGTTTCGTCGGCGTAGACGCGCTCGACCATGCCTTCGATGAACGCCCCGCGAATCACCCCCAGCGCCGTGCCGAAACCACCGGTGGCCAGTGCACCGGTGTTGCAATGCGTAAGGATCGCCTGGGCGTTGCCTTGATGTTTGCGGATCAGGTCGACGCCCAACTGGGCCATGGTCAGGTTGGCTTCGCGATCACTTTCGTGGATGGCGATGGCTTCGGCTTCCAGCACCGACAACGGATCGGCGTGCTCCCTCAGGCGCTCAAGCCGCTCACGCATGCGACCCAAGGCCCAGAACAGATTGACCGCGGTCGGACGGGAGTCGGCCAGCAGCGCGAAATCCTCTTCCAGCGCCGCTTGCCAGTCGCCACCTTCGGCAAAACGGGTACGGGCCGCCAGCACCACGCCATAGGCCGCACTGATGCCAATAGCCGGCGCACCGCGCACCACCATCGAGCGAATGGCTTCGGCCACACCCGCAGCGCTGGTGTAGGCGATCCAGGTTTCCTCGAACGGCAAAATACGCTGATCCAGCAAATACAGTGCGCCATCACGCCAATCGATGGCCTTCACCTTCTCCGCAGCCAACAGTCGATCGCGCATCCCACACCCCGCACTCATGAACAAAAGCCGCCGATTATAGCGATCCCCCCGCGAAGACGCTCGGGTATACTTCGCCATCCTTTACAAAAGCACTGGAACCGACTCTCGATGCCGACCCCCACCGCTGCGCTCGACCTATTATTGCTGCCAACCTGGCTGGTACCCGTCGAACCGGCTGGCGTGGTCCTTAAAGAGCATGCCCTGGGTATCCGCGACGGTCGTATCGTGTTTATCGGCCCACGCGCAGCAGCCTTGAAGCTTAACGCAGCCGAAGTGCGCGAATTGCCGGGCATGCTGCTCAGCCCGGGCCTGATCAATGCCCACGGGCATGCAGCAATGACGCTGTTCCGCGGCCTGGCCGACGATCTGCCGCTGATGACCTGGCTGGAAGACCACATCTGGCCGGCCGAAGCCAAATGGGTCGACGAGGCGTTCGTACGCGACGGCACGGACCTGGCCATCGCCGAGCAGATCAAAGGTGGCATCACCTGCTTCTCTGACATGTATTTCTTCCCGAAGGTCGCCAGCGAACGCGTACATAACAGCGGCATTCGCGCCCAGATCGCCATTCCGATCCTCGATTTCCCGATTCCAGGCGCCAGCACGGCGGATGAAGCCATTCGTCAGGGCGTCGAATTATTCGGCGATCTCAAGCATCACGAACGGATCAAAGTCACCTTCGGCCCCCATGCCCCGTACACCGTGGGCGACGAAAACCTGGAAAAAATCCGGGTGATCGCCGAAGAGCTGGACGCCTCGATTCACATGCATGTCCACGAAACCGCCTTCGAAGTGCAGCAGTCGGTGGAGCAGCGCGGCGAACGCCCGCTGGCCCGCCTCGGCCGCCTGGGCCTGCTCGGGCCGCGTTTCCAGGCCGTTCACATGACCCAGATCAGCGATGAAGACCTGGCGCTGCTGGTAGAAAGTAACACCAATGTGATTCATTGCCCGGAGTCGAACCTGAAGCTGGCCAGTGGCTTCTGCCCGGTCGAGCGCTTGTGGCAGGCTGGGGTGAATGTGGCAGTCGGCACCGATGGCGCGGCCAGCAATAATGACCTGGACCTGCTTGGTGAAACCCGCACCGCCGCATTGCTGGCCAAGGCTGTCGCCGGCTCGGCCACCGCGCTGGACGCCCATCGCGCCCTGCGCATGGCCACGCTCAATGGCGCCCGCGCGCTGGGAATCGAAGCGCAAACCGGTTCGCTGGAAGTCGGCAAGGCGGCAGACATCGTCGCATTCGACCTGTCGGGCCTGGCGCAGCAACCGGTCTACGACCCGGTTTCGCAACTTATATATGCCACTGGCCGCGACTGCGTGAAACACCTTTGGGTCGCCGGCAAGCAACTGCTCGACGACCGCCGCCTGACCCGCCTGGATGAAGCGCAACTGTGCGCCACCGCCAAGGCTTGGGGCAGGCGCATCAGCGGCCACACCGAATCGTAAGCACCCTGGACCAAAACCGGGGCAACAGAATTTTTCAAGTTTTAGAGGACTGACACCATGAGCAACGTCGACCACGCCGAAATCGCCAAATTCGAAGCCCTGGCCCATCGCTGGTGGGACCGCGAAAGCGAGTTCAAACCGCTGCACGACATCAACCCCCTGCGGGTCAACTGGATCGACGAGCGCGTCAATCTGGCCGGCAAGAAAGTCCTCGACGTCGGTTGCGGCGGCGGCATCCTCAGCGAAGCCATGGCCCAGCGCGGCGCCACCGTGATGGGCATCGACATGGGCGAAGCGCCGCTGGCGGTCGCGCAATTGCATCAACTGGAATCCGGCGTAAACGTCGAGTACCGGCAAATCACCGCCGAAGCGCTGGCCGAAGAAATGCCTGAGCAGTTCGACGTCGTTACCTGCCTGGAAATGCTTGAACACGTTCCGGATCCGTCCTCGGTGATCCGCGCCTGCTTCCGCATGGTCAAGCCTGGCGGCCAGGTGTTCTTCTCCACCATCAACCGCAATCCGAAGGCCTATCTGTTCGCCATCGTCGGCGCCGAATACATCATGAAGCTGCTGCCGCGTGGCACTCACGACTTCAAGAAATTCATCCGCCCTTCCGAGCTCGGTGCCTGGAGTCGCATGGCCGGCCTGACCGTCAAGGACATCATCGGCCTGACCTACAACCCGCTGACCAAGCACTACAAACTGGCATCCGATGTCGACGTCAACTACATGATCCAGACCCTGCGCGAGGAGTAAGCCGATGCGTATCAGAGCAGTTCTTTTCGACATGGACGGCACCCTGCTCGACACCGCGCCGGACTTCATCGCCATCTGCCAGGCGATGCGTGCCGAGCGTGGTTTGCCGCCGATGAACGACAAGCACATCCGTGACGAGATCTCCGGCGGCGCCAGGGCGATGGTTGCAGTGACTTTCTCGATGGACCCGGAATCGCCGGGCTTCGAGGAGCTGCGCCTGGAGTTTCTGGAGCGCTATGTCAAAGGTTGCGCGGTGCACAGCAAGCTCTTCGACGGCATGGGCGAATTGCTGGCCGACATCGAGAAGGCCAACCTGATCTGGGGCGTGGTCACCAACAAGCCGCTGCGCTTCGCCGAGCCGATCATGCAGCAATTGGGGCTGGCCGAGCGTTCGGCGCTGCTGATCTGCCCGGATCATGTGAAGAACAGCAAACCGGACCCGGAGCCGTTGATCCTGGCGTGCAAGATGCTCGACCTCGATCCGGCCAGCGTGCTGTTCGTCGGCGACGACCTGCGCGATATCGAATCCGGCCGCGATGCCGGCACCAGAACAGCCGCCGTGACCTACGGCTACATTCATCCGGAGGATAACCCACGGCATTGGGGCGCGGATGTGGTGGTCGATCATCCAATGGAGTTGCGCCTGGTGCTGGATAGCGCTTTGTGCAGTTGCTGATGACAGAGGCTTTTGTGGCGAGGGAGCTTGCTCCCGCTGGGCTGCGAAACGGCCCCTTTTATTATCGCGCAGTGTCAGGTATGTCGCATTTGCAGGTTTACGACTGCTTCGCAGCCGAGCGGGAGCAAGCTCCCTCGCCACAAATACGATGCCTGCCTGTTGAATTGTGTTGAGGTTTTTTATGTTTGATTATTCCGCCCGTCCTGAATTGCTCAAGGACCGGGTCATCCTGGTCACCGGCGCTGGCCGAGGCATCGGTGCTGCCGCCGCGAAAACCTACGCCGCTCATGGCGCCACCGTGTTGCTGCTGGGCAAGACCGAAGCCAATCTGACTCAGGTCTACGACGAAATCGAAGCGGCCGGGCATCCACAACCGGTGGTGATCCCGTTCAACCTGGAAACCGCCCTGCCCCACCAATACGATGAACTGGCGGCCATGATCGAAACCGAATTCGGCCACCTCGACGGCTTGCTTCACAACGCGTCGATCATCGGCCCACGCACACCGATCGAGCAGTTGTCCGGCGAGAACTTCATGCGCGTCATGCAGGTCAACGTCAACGCCATGTTCATGCTCACCAGCACCCTGCTGCCGCTGCTCAAGCTATCGCAGGACGCCTCGGTGGTGTTCACCTCCAGCAGCGTCGGTCGCAAGGGTCGTGCGTATTGGGGCGCTTACGGCGTGTCCAAGTTCGCCACCGAAGGCCTGATGCAAACCCTGGCCGACGAAGTAGACACCGTCGCCCCCGTGCGCTCCAACAGCATCAACCCCGGCGCCACCCGCACCAGCATGCGCGCTCAGGCCTACCCTGGGGAAAATCCGCTGAACAACCCGACACCCGAGGAGATCATGCCGGTCTACCTTTACTTGATGGGGCCGGACAGTACCGGCATCAACGGTCAGGCGTTCGACGCTCAGTAATGCCCGTGCGTCGCTTTTGTGCCGCGACGACTTCCCGTCGCGGCACGCAAAGCCCGTGATAACTGTTGCTGTTTCAAGTCAAATAAATGCCAATACCCCCGACACCATCCTTCGCAACCTCCCCAACCTTGTTGATTTAGAACGCTTTTTAACCGACTGAACCGAATGGCACGACTTTCGCTCTAATTTTGCTCAGACACGCCGTGTGAAAGCAGACGGGGCAGAGCTCGAGCCGAGAGGTTACTAATCTTCGGCAAAGCGGACTAAACTCGTGCCAAATGTCCTACGGGACTGATGGACCAGTATGACGCGCAGCCCAAAGCCGCTCTCACCCAGCCTGTAAGACAGTCTTACTGTTTAGGGGCTCACGCCATATGAAATCGCCTTCCCAGACCAACGCAATTGACTTCGACAGCGCCAAATTGCAACGCCTGGGCTTTGGTCAGCAGCCTCCCCTTCTGGAGCGGCCCGTCAGTCTTGCGCAGTTGCGTCAGGAGCTGGGCCTGCAACTGCAAACCAGTCTTGAGCCGCAACGTATTCTCGGACTTTTCTTCCGTGAAATTCAGCGCCTTGTACCGCTGGATGCCTTGAATTATGAGCATCAGCCCAGCGACTTGCGCCTGCAGTTCGGCCAGCGAGGTCATCATTCGATCAGCTACAGCCTCAGTCATGAAGGCGAGCAATTGGGTGAACTGGTGTTCCGTCGCAATCAGCGTTTCAGCGATGAAGAGCAAGGCCATCTGGAATCGCTGTTATCAGCGCTTCTCTACCCGATGCGCAATGCCCTGCTCTACCGTGCCGCCACCCAAAGCGCCTTGCGCGACCCGCTGACCGACACCGGCAATCGCATCGCGATGGATCAGACGCTGCAACGGGAAATCGAGATGTCGCGCCGACACTCACAGCCCCTGTCGTTGCTGATGCTGGACATCGATCACTTCAAACAGATCAACGACACCTACGGGCACAGCGCCGGCGATGAAGTGCTCAAGGCCGTCGCGGCCTCGATCAAAAGCCAGTTGCGTAACGTGGACATGGTGTTCCGGTTTGGAGGCGAAGAATTCATGATCCTGCTGTCCAACACCAGCCGGGAAGCCGCGGCCATGGTCGGCGAACGACTGCGGTTCGCTGCGCAGGCCCAGGACTATGTGGCCGAAGGCAAGACCATCGAACTGACGGTCAGCCTGGGTTGCTCGACCCTGCTGCCCGGCGAGTCTGCCGAGAGCCTGTTGCGACGAGCCGACAGTGCGCTGTATGTGGCCAAGCGCGAGGGGCGTAACCGGTTGGCGATGGCGGGGTAGATATTTTTGAAGAGATCGCAGCCTACGGCAGCTCCTACGAGCTGCCGTAGGCTGCGTCTTTTAGCTCTCGGCCAACGCCATCCGCTCACGGACTACCGGGGCTTTTGCCGCCAGTTCCAACTGCATGCATCGCTCCAGGAACAGGTACATGTAGTCGTAACTTTTGCAGACTGCCTGACGCAATTCCATTTGCAGGGATTTGCTCGGGTTCAGCCCCGCCAGGGTGCAGATGATTTCCAGCGCTTCCCAAGGATGGGCATCGTCGTACTGGGCGTGCATCTTCAACCACTTCATGGCCCGCTTGCGATCTTCCTCGGGGAACGATGCCGCATAGACACCACTGGAACAGACCAGCGCCGACCACTCCCCGGTAGCACCCTCGATGGCATAGTTGGTGGCGGCGATAGCCACGATCAACGAGTCCGACGAACTGGTGTGCCAGCACCAGTGACTCAAGGCGTGAAGTTCAGGGGCAACCTGTTGCGCCTGCAGATCTTCCAGGCTGATACCGTGAGCACGGCTCCAGTGCACCCAGTAATCGGCATGGTTCAGTTCGACGCGAATATTGCGCATCAGCCAGCGACGCGCCATGTCTTCGCCAGGGTGGCGTGCAAAACGGGTCTTGGCCAGGTTCTGTGCCATGTATAAGGCGAACTGTTCGACCACCGGCCAGCCACCAATGAGGTACTGACGCATGGTTTTTGCGCTGAGCTTGTTATCGCGCATCCGCTGGTACAGTTCATGTTCGACGACGCGGCGCTTGCTCTCACTGCAATCCTGAATCAATTGCTGAGCCCAGGCGGGGTAACTTGCAGCTTCCATGAGGGGTCCGGTTCTGTTGAATGTGTCGATCACTGTCGCGCTCCTTTTGATTGTGATTTCAAGATCGACAGGAGCTTTCAACGGAATGTGCCGGGCGCCTTGAATAACAAAGGCCGGGGTCTGGCAGGACGACTTTGTAAACTGTCGCAGGTAAACAGATGCGGGCGTTCAATCAGATACCCTTGAGCGTAATCCACCCCGATCTCCAGCAATGCCTGCTCGATCTGAGGTGTTTCAACGAACTCGGCAATCGTGCGCTTACCCATGACATGCCCGATGTGATTGATCACTTCGACCATGGCGCGGTTAATCGGGTCGTCCAGCATATCCTTTACGAAACTCCCGTCGATCTTCAGGAAGTCTACAGGTAAATGTTTCAGGTAAGCGAATGAGGACATACCGGCACAGAAGTCATCTAATGAGAAGTGGCAACCTAAGCCTTTGAGTTCATTAATAAATCTAATTGCGCTAGGCAAATTGGAAATCGCGCTGGTTTCTGTAATTTCAAAACAAATCATTTCAGGCGGAATTGAATATGCAACAAACTGTTCACGAAGGAAGTCCAGAAACGCCTCATCTCCGATAGTAATACCTGACAGATTTATCGCACACATGGCCAGCGGCTCTTCGCCCTCTTGGGCGATGGCCTGGGCAATGACCTTGAAAACGTTCTCCACCACCCAGCGGTCAAGCGACGTCATCAAACCATAACGCTCGGCGGCCGGAATGAAACTGTCCGGCAGAATCATGCGCCCGGCTTCGTCATGCAGGCGCAGCAGGATTTCGATATGTCCGCCGTCCCGCTCGCCAAGACCCAGAGGCGCGATTTCCTGGGAGTACAGGCAAAAGCGGTCCTCCTCCAACGCCATGTGCAGGCGCTGCACCCAAGCCATCTCGCCATAGCGCAGGGACAGTTCCGAATCGTCGGCGTGATAGACCTGAACCCGGTTGCGGCCCTTTTCCTTGGCCATGTAACAGGCCATATCAGCGGCTCGCAGCGAGGCCTCGAGGGTGGCCGGACTCTGAGTGACGTGCACCAGACCAATGCTCACCGTGGTCACGAACGGTCGGCCTTTCCAGACAAAATGCAGGTTCTGCACAGTCTGGCGCAGGACTTCGGCAATTTTCTCAGCCGCTTCCGGCGCACAGTTTTCCAACAGAATGCCGAACTCGTCACCACCCAATCGGGCCAGGGTGTCGCCTTCGCGCAATCCTGATTGCAGCAACGCACAAATATGCCGCAACAACTCATCGCCGGCAGCATGACCGCAGGTGTCGTTGACCAGTTTGAATTGATCCAGATCGAGGAACATCAAGGCGTGACGCCCCGCTTGTCGCATCAGGCTATGCAGGGCCTGTTCCAGGCGATATTCGAATTCGCGGCGGTTGGTCAGCCCGGTCAAGGCGTCATGGGTCGCCTGCCAGGACAGATTGGCGATGTACTGCCGCTCCTGGGTCATGTCATGCAGCACCAGCACGGTGCCACTGACCTTGCCCGCGTTACGGATCGGCGCACCGACCAGGGTGACCGAAACCGTGCTGCCATCCAGTCGCTGGATCAGTTTGGAATGTTCGCTGCCGCCGCTGAGCTGGCCGCTCAAAATGTGTTCGATCAAGGTAAAACCGTCGGCCTGAGCGTTCTCGTCCAGCAGATTGAACAGCGCCGCCAATGGCAACCCCGTCGCCTGTTCGGCCTTCCAGTGAGTCAAGGCCTCGGCGGCCGGGTTCATGTAGGCAATCGCGCCCTCGACGTCGGTGGTGATCACCCCGTCGCCAATCGATTGCAGGGTGATCTGCGCCCGGTCTTTCTCCAACTGCAAGGCATCGGCGAAGGCATGCCGCTGTTCGAGCAGTTTGTGGGTACGCAGCAACGCCAGCACGATCAGGCCCAGCGCGGTGGCGAGGTTCGTCGCCAGCAGCAGCCGGAGAATCATGCGCGAGCCCTCGCCCAAGGCATCGCTGAACGCTTTGGCAGGGGGCGTCACACCATCGTTGATGGCCAAAATCTGCACCTTCCAGCGCTTGATGTCGGCATCGGTGGCCTGGTTATCGACGATACCCTGATGCATTTCCCGCGCGACGTCATCGAGCCGCACCAGGTACGCGTCACCGATCGTCCAGAGCTCGATGGCTTTTTCCAGGTAACTGAAATGCCGGAAATTGAGGTACAGCCAAATCAGGCTGGGGACGTCGTCCGGGTGATTGCCGCCCTTGAGAATCGCGAGCCGCGCGGCCTCGATATTCGGTGGCTGATGATCCAGCGCCATACGCAACTCATGGCCGCCCTGAGGCACGGCAATCGCGTTCTGGTATTTGAGRAAAATCGTCTCGTCGCGACTGTCGGCGTAGAGATTGAGGTAATAGATGGCGTCTTTCTGGCCCTTGGACCACAGGCTCTCACCGCCGACGTAGCCACGAACCGCTGAAAGAACGTAAAGACTGACGCCGCCCAACAGTGCCTGAAACAACACAACGGCAATAAATGGCCAGACGATGCCCAACAGCCGTGGCGTTCCGAGAGTCCGCGCTTGATTCATGAGGTCCCTTGTTTTAGCACCGCCAGATCATCATCCAACGTGATCGCTACAGCTAGACTAGGGTGCGTTCTCGAAACCGGCAAGCAGAGGATCGACCTCAACGCCGTACACGTGCGCCCCATATAGATATATACCGCCAAGGCCAGTTTGGAGATCTGTTTACTGGGCACTTCGGGCTCCCCCTATCCGTTACGGGATCCCTTTCAAAGGAGTGCAACATGACAGAGACGTCTTCACCTTCACYCGATCAACCGGCGCTGTCACCGGCAGACGAAGAATTTCGCGCCAGACAGGCTCTGGGACTCGACGACGGCCCGGATATCGAAAACTTCGGCCTGCGCACCACCGCCCAGGATCGACGAGGGTTCAAGCTTATTCAACGCGGGGGCCCCAACCTCGCGCAACACATGAC
>NZ_JBFTML010000065.1:0-31747 GCF_056396925.1 Pseudomonas sp. 05N433
GTCTTTGAGAATCAGGTTCACGTCAGGGGTTGTGGCGTCCAGCACGCGCAGGACCAAGGTACCAATCGGGGTATTCATGACGTGACTTCCTTTGTCAGCTGAGCAGCAAGACGCTCTGCCAAATCTTCTGTATTGGATTGTTGGCGAACGAAGCGTTCGACCTTGTGGCGCAAGTTACTTTCGGGGAAGGCGAAGAACAGTTCCGGGCAGTCCTCTCCCAGCCACTGCATCAGGTTGTCGACGACGGTGGTGTGGTCTTTTTCCGCCAAGCTTTCGAGCAACTTCTGCGGCACTTCCCACCACGGCCATTCCTTAGCTGGCGGAACGGCCCTCGACCCCACTTCCAGGCTCTGGCCATTGATCAGATACCGATCAAACACCGGCAATATCTCACCCGCGCCTGCACCCAGCCCTTCAAGAGTCGGGTAGATATGCCGCCCATCCCAGAAACGGAAAAACACTTCGGTCCCATCGGGCATGCGCACCTGAGTCAGGCTGCGAAGGTGTTCGAACACCATGTTCGGCTCACTGGTGGATACCGCCAACCAACCCCAGTCCTGAGCATCGGTTTCGGCAATCCATCGCAGAAAGCCGGCATTGGGTTTCACCTCGGCAAGGTAGGGCATGACGGGCTGCCAATCGGCATAAGGCGTGCCGCTCCAGATCGGGATCAGTTCCGGCGCCATTTGTTGCTGGTAGAAGGCCTTCAGTGGCTCGGCATCACTGGCCGCACTAACAATCAAGTACAACCGCTCACCCGTCTGCAACGGCCGTTCAGCCAGCCACGCCTGTGGAGTCATCAGATCAGATCGCACAAGCACCTGCCTTGCACTTCTCGCACTCTTCACAGAACGGCGCGTTGCGTTTCAGGGTGTTGATCTGCGCCGGCGTCAGTACCGCGCCAGCCTTGTCGGCATCAGCCTGTTTCAGCGCGCCGGGCATCAGCGGTGCCGCCCCGGTTCCGCTGCCGGGGCTGCCGCCGGAGTTCATGTTGATCACCGGTCCGCTCAGCGTCACGCCGCTGGCGTCGATCTTGATGAAGCTGCCGCCGCCCTTGAGGGTGAGTTCGCTGCCGGCTTCGAGCACGACTTTCATGCCGCTGCTCAGGTGGATTTCCTGGCCGGCTTCGATGAATTGGCCGGTGCCGACCTTGATGTGCTGGTTGACGCCCACGGTGAGGTGGTCGTTGGCGCGGGCTTCGACTTTGCGATCGGCATAGACGGTGTGGTGTTCTTCGGCCTTGAATTCGCTGTAGCTGTTTTGCTCAACGGTGTCGTGGCGTTCGTTGCCGACGCGGATTTTCTGGTCGTGCTCGACGTTTTCGTCCCAGTCGCGCTGGGCGTGCAGGAAGATCTGCTCCTGGCCCTTTTTGTCTTCGATACGCAGCTCGTTAAATCCGCCGCCGCCCGGAGAGCTCAGGGTTTTGAAGGTGCTGCGGGTCTTGTTCGCCGGCAGGGCGTACGGGACGACGTTTTCCTTGTGGTRCAGGCAGCCGCTGATTAGCGGTTGGTCGGGGTCACCTTCGAGGAAGCTGACCAGCACTTCCATGCCGATGCGTGGAATGGCGATGCCGCCGTAATGGGCGCCGGCCCAGGCGGAGGAGACGCGCAGCCAGCAGCTGGTCTTGTCGTCGGCCTGACCTTCGCGGTCCCAATGGAATTGCACTTTGACGCGGCCGTATTGGTCGCAGTGGATCTCTTCACCCTTGGGGCCGGTAACTACGGCGCTCTGGCTGCCGAGGATCCGTGGCTTGGGGTGGTTCAGCGGCGGGCGGTTCGGCACGTCCCAGGGGGTGGCCTGGAAGCGGTTGCGGTAGCCCTGGTGGAAATCGTCTTTCAGATTGGTGGTGTTGCTGGTCACCGACTCTTCCAGCACTTGCGGCTGTTTGCCTTCGTGGAGGATTTCGGTGAGCAGCCACAGGTCGTTCCACTTGGCTTTCGGGTGTTGGGTCAGGGCCAGGAAGTGGCCGCTGACCAGCAACGGCTGATCGCTGCGGCCTTCGGCCAACTGGAAGTCGCTGCGGTGACGCTCGAGGGCGCGTTTGGCCAGGTGCTTGCCGCGTTCGCGGTCGATGAAGCGGCCGGGGTAGTCGTAGTCTTCGAGGTCGGGCAGGGCGTCGCCACGGTTCTCGCTTTCCAGTTTCAGGCGCGGTTTTTCGAAGTCGTAATCGCGGCGGGTGGTGCGGCTGGTGCGGGTTTCCAGGCGCAGGTCGAAGCGCTTGATTACCGGGTCGTTGGCGACCATGCCGGAGTCTTGCTGGTAGGCCACGGGCGCGAGTTTCGGGAACACCGTCTGGTCATCGCCGAACACCAGCTTGTGGGCCGTGGCGCTGTGCTGGAAGTGGTAATGGATACCTTCTTCCTCGCACAGGCGCTGGATGAACTGCAGGTCCGATTCATCGTATTGAACGCAGTAAATGCGCTCGGGATAAATCGCCCCGACTTTGAATTCGTAGGCATTGCCTTGGATGCCGTGTTCTTCGAGGACCATGCCGATGATTTTCGGCACGGTGAGGTTCTGGAAGATGCGTTGGTTGATGCGGTGCGCCAGGTAGGACAGCTGCGGGCGCAGGGTCACAGCGTAGCGGGTCAGGCGTTTGCCCGAATCGCCCTGGGCGGCGCGGTAGATCTGGCCATGAATGCCGCTGCCGTCAGGCGAGAGCTGCAAGAAGGCCGGTTTGTGCAATAGCGTTTCGAGGTCCAGGGACGGCTGCTCGCTGACCAGCTCCACCTCAAACACAAAAGGCTGGCTGATGGCTTCCCGACCTTGCAGGGCAAGGACCTGGAGATCGTTTTCCAGACCTTCGACAGTCAGGGCAAAGTGAGTCTGATTGGCCGGCGCGAACATCCCTTGTTCCTCGTGCAGTGCTGCGGCGCGCGTTGACACCCGAAAGCCGGATCAACGGACGCGAAAATTCTTGGAGGGCGCAAATGACATCGACCAGCAGAGCTGGCCGATGTTTGGAACCGTCAGCCGCGATTAAGCGACTGGAACACGCCAGTCATCGGAACCCGAAGTACCGGATACTTCGTGGGTCCAGGTGATTTTGCGGTAGGTGAATTGCACTTCTTCCAGGTGCGTGAAGTGCGAGTTCGACGGATCCTGGCAGTTGTGCATTTTGTTGTTGATGGCGACGATGATCGCGTCTTCCAGTTTGGTGGTGTAGTAGTGCTCTTGGGTACCTTGAGCCGAAGTGCGGTACCACTGGATAACGATTTCGCTCATGCGCTCGCCGGAAGTCAGGGCGGCTTGCAGCAGTGGCGAAGACTTGTCGTAGACCTTGGTGATCACGACTGGCTTGTGTACACGCTGACCGGTCGGTTGGCCGGACTGTGGGTCACGCGGGATGATCACGTCGTGGCTGAACGCCTGAACCATGACCTGGTCTTCGTGACCTTCCTGGTAGGTGTTGCCAACGGAGTCGGCGGTGAAGGCGCCGGCAGTGATCAGGCCTTGTTTTTCGCCGGTAACGGACATGTACGCTGGTGTAGCCATGGATGTGCTCCTTGCTAAAAGTTAGGGTGCCCGGGAGGCGGTATCGCCCGGTGGGTGCCTGACTGTTATCAAGGAGCGTGCCATAAATGTTTTTTGTCATATAAATCAGGTGGTTGAGGATATTTTTTAAACGTGGAGAGGTTGTTCGGCAGAGATCACCTGAAAAAATGCGCAACTTCTTGCGCAGTGGTGCGCAAGAAGTTGCGCACTCGGCTGGAGGGCTTGATCCACCTGGCGTTCAGCGATGTTGAGGTGTATTTGGGACGAATAACTGCGCAAGAAGTTGCGCATCAAGGCTACGAGCGATCATCCCGATAGACCCAGCCGTCTGTCCGGGCAATTCCAGTGGCGATGGAATTTTTTTCCGGACCTGTCGCTCTGCTGATGTAGAGACGTGCCGATTCAACGTCCGCCAGCGAGCACCCGGTAAGCCATGAACAAGACCCTGGACGATTACAACCGCATGCGTGACTTTGTGGCGACTCCGGAACCGGCCGCCGCCAAGCGTTCGGGCAAAAAAGCGGTGAAGGATCACGCGCTGCAATTCTGCATTCAGAAACATGACGCCTCGCAGCTGCACTATGACTTTCGCCTGGAGCTCGATGGCGCGCTGAAAAGTTGGGCCGTGCCGAAAGGCCCGTCGCTGGACCCCAAGGTCAAGCGACTGGCAATCCACGTCGAAGACCATCCGCTCGATTACGCCACGTTTGAGGGCACCATTCCCGAAGGGCATTACGGCGCCGGCGAGGTGATCGTTTGGGACCGTGGGGTATGGATTCCCCAGGACGACCCGGCCAAGGCGTACGCCAAGGGCCGGCTGAAATTCGAGTTGCAAGGGGAGAAGCTCGGCGGCCTGTGGAACCTCGTGCGCACGCACATGCCGGGCAAGCAGGAGCAATGGTTTCTGATCAAGCATCAGGACGGCGCGGCCAGGCCCGAAAGCGATTACGACGTGGTCGCCGCCGAGCCCGACAGCGTACTAAGCGATCGCACCATTGTCGCCAAATCGAAACCCAGTCCCGTAAAAAAGCCAGCGGCGAGGGCGCGCAGAGAGCGTTCATCACAGCTGAAAGGCGCTCGTAAAGCCAGACTGCCGGAGCTGCTCAAACCCGAATTGGCGACACTGGTGGAGTCCGCGCCGGACGGCGAATGGAGCTATGAGATCAAGTTCGACGGCTACCGGGTCATGGCGCGCATCGACCACGATGAGGTCAAACTCTTCACCCGCAACGGTCACGACTGGACTCACAAATTGCCGGAGCAGGCTGCAGCGCTAGCGGCGTTGGGCCTGGAATCGGCCTGGCTCGACGGCGAAATGGTGGTGGCGGACGAGCAGGGTGTTCCGGATTTTCAGGCGCTGCAAAACGCCTTCGATGCCGGTCGTAGTGCCAGCATCGTTTACTACCTGTTCGATTTGCCTTACCTCAACGGCGTGGACCTGCGCGAAGTTCCTGTCGAAGCGCGCAGGGCGGCGCTGGCGACTGTGCTCAAGCCCAATGAAAACCCTCTGTTGCGGTTCTCCGACACGTTCAACGAGTCCCCGGAGGCGTTACTCGACAGCGTCTGCAAAATGCACATGGAAGGGTTGATTGGCAAACGCCTGGGCTCGCCTTACGTGTCCCGGCGCAGCGGTGACTGGATCAAACTAAAGTGCAAGCATCGGCAGGAATTCATCGTGGTCGGCTTCACCGATCCCAAAGGCTCGCGCAGTGCCTTTGGCGCGTTGCTGCTGGGGCTGCACGACCGTGACAGCGGGGAATTGCGCTATGCGGGCAAGGTCGGCACCGGATTCAGCGAGGCGAGCCTCAAGCGTCTTTACGAACAACTGAAACCGCTGCAGGCGAAAAAGCCTCCGGTGGTGAACCCGCCCACCGGTGTTGAAGCCAAGGGTGTGCATTGGCTCAAACCCGTTCTGCTGGCGGAAGTGGCGTTTGCCGAGATGACCAAGGACGGCTCGGTGCGCCAGGCCGTGTTCCATGGGCTGCGCGAGGACAAGCCTGCCACCGACATCACCGAGGAGCGTCCGACAACCGTGAAAACCTCAACCACTAAAACTAAAACCTCCCAAGCGACACCGTCACAAGTCGGCCTGGAGCAGGGCAAGGTGCGCATCACGCATCCGGATCGGGTGATCGATGCCAGCAGCGGCACCACCAAGATGCAATTGGCGGAGTATTACGCCAGCGTCGCCGAGTGGATTCTGCCGCAACTCAAGGACCGGCCGGTGGCGCTGGTGCGCGCACCGGACGGTATCACCGGCGAACTGTTCTTTCAGAAGAACGCCGAGAATCTGGCCATACCCGGCATTATCACTCTGGACAAGGCACTGACCGGCCAACCGATGATGGTTATCAACAATGTCGAGGCCCTGATTGGCGCAGTGCAGATGAGTACCGTGGAGCTGCACACCTGGAACGCCACGTCGGTCGATCTGGACAAACCCGACCGCTTCGTCCTCGACCTCGACCCGGATCCGGCGTTGCCCTGGAAGAGCATGGTCGAAGCGACCCGGCTGATCCTCACGGTGCTGGATGAGCTGGGGCTCAAGGCGTTTCTCAAGACCAGCGGCGGCAAGGGGATTCACCTGGTCGTACCGCTGACCCGCAAACACGGTTGGGACGAGGTCAAGGACTTCAGCCATGCGATTGTCAGTCACATGGCCAAGCTGCTGCCGGAACGATTTTCCGCAGTGTCGGGGCCGAAAAACCGGGTTGGGCGCATCTTCATCGATTACCTGCGCAACGGTCTCGGCGCCACCACGATCTGCGCTTATGCCGTACGCAGCCGCGAAGGGTTGCCAGTGTCGGTACCGATCTTTCGCGAAGAAGTGGCTGAGCTCAAGGGCGCCAATCAATGGAACCTGCACACCGTGCATGAGCGCCTGGCCGAGGTGGGCGATGAACCCTGGGCCGAGCTGAAGAAAACCCGGCAGACGATTACCGCCGAGATGCGGCGACGGATCGGGATGTAGGAGCCAGGCTTGCCGGCGAAGGCGTCCTTAAGAGCGCCTTCGCCCATTCCAGCACCCACTTCTGAATCGCCACTGGATCACTGGCCTCGGCAATGCCCACGCCGCTGGAGCCGCCGACRGCATGCCAGCGCCCCAGCATTTTGACGCCTGCGGGTGGGGCGCCACCGGTCTTGAGAAAACGTTCGATCGCGCTGTTACGTTGCTGCGGACTGATGGACCAACGGACCATGAATAACATCTGCCACCTCCTGCTACGGACTGGCACCTTTGATCTTTGCGTTCCTGGCTGGCGCCGGGGCCACGGTCACGCCTGAGTTTCCAGCGACGTCCTGGCTGGCCTGAAACCTGTTCTCCCATGAGAAGGCATAGCAGCGGACCGTGCCGTGCGTACGACCGCTGATCCTGTTTCAGGGCATTCGAACGAACGTATCGGGATAACGGTGCAAGCCATCAGGCATCACGCAACAAGTCGTTGGCATTGAGCAGCTCGTAGGCAACTTCCGGGTGCTTCTCCAGTCCTCGGCGAATGGCTGCCGGGATCGACTGACGGGTTTTGCGGCACAGGCCCGGCAGTTCGCCCAAGGTGATATTGATACCGCGCATGGTGCGCACTTCATTGACGCCCGGAGCGATCTCCACGCGCAGACCCAACTGCTCATACATTCGCCGTTGCAGACGCTCCAGGTCGCTCAGGCTCTGGAGGTTTTCCAGGCGTTCGATCAGGCGTTTCTCTTCCGACTGGGTCAGGCTCAGGATGCGCAGGTCCGTGCCGGGGGTTTCCAACAGCTGCTCACGTTCGCAGATGCAAGCACCGGGAGGGCAGGGTTGGCGGATCGGAAGAGAGGTCGTCATGGGGTTCAATCATAGAGCGCTATGATCGGGTTTGCCCATGGGGTTGTTGTGGCGTTGAGAGTGGTGTTTTCCGTCGATGCAACACGCCGCCTGTTTGCACAGTGTCTAGTGTGTTGCATCGACCGGTTGAATCTATTTTATCTGCACAATCACCGGACCTTCCGTCACGATCGGCGGTTTCACTTGAATATGCGAAGCATTTTTCTGAATCCATTCGCGCGCCACTTTCAAGCTTGCATCGGTGCCGGTCTTGTCTTTGCAAACCGTCACTGCCGTGCCGCCATCACCCGTGTTGAGCAGTGTGTAGCTTTCGATGCCAGGCACTGTCCGCAGGGCCGCTTCGACATCGGCATTGCGCTTTTCCAGAAACTCGAAAAGCTCCTTTGCGCCAGCACCCAGGTAGGTTCTTATAACTGCATACATAGTCGTCTCCTTCGGGAGTACCGTCTTGATGCCAATCCAGATCCGCTGATGGCCGCCATCACTCCGGTATCAGTTCACCCCCGATTTATTCAGCTTAGCCAAACGTCGGTGACAAGCGACATGCCACGACCACCGGCCACTTTTGGCAGGCTAGCGACGGTTGGCGGCGACCGTCGCTGGGCGGATTTACACCTCTGTCGGTCCTCAGGGTCTTTACTTCTAGTCAGGCCCTGTATGTACAGAGAGGAGAGCACAATGAGCAACGAACAGGCGGCACCCGAAACACAAGGTGTGGCGGTGAAGTTACTGGCAACGGTTGATCTTGGCCCCGAGATCGAAGGCATGGCAGGGCGCCAGCTTAGAATGCGTATGGTGACCATCGAGCCTGGAGGCGTCTTCGGGCCGGTTCACAACCATAAAGACAGACCCGGCACCGTTTACATACTGCAAGGAACCATCACCGACCATCGAAATGGCGTCGCCACGGACTATGGGCCGGGCGTGGGTTGGCCCGAGGACAGGAACACCACGCACTGGCTTGAGAACCGGGGCACGATCGCTGCGGTGGAGATCTCGGTCGATATTGTCAGGCAGGAGTAAGTTCAGGTCAGACATCCAGCACGGTCGGAACTAGAGTCGATTCAATCCGCTAACGGGGCTCCATAATCCGTAGTACCGGGTGCCCGTCGATATCCTTGAGTGGAAAATACGAGCGGTGTGTCGCGGCATCCACGGCAACGACATGCGCACGCGGGCCTACGCTGCCATTGCCGATTTTCGTGACCACTGCCCCCTTGACGTGGAACATCGACACAATGCCAGCCTCTCCAGCGACATAAAGTGTGTTCAGCACTGGATCGAACGCAAGCACATCGGGGGCTCCCCCAGTATCGAACGCCTGGATAACCCGCATGGTGTGCATGTCCAGTACGAGGAGCTTGTCATTACCTTCGCACGCGATAAAGGCAAGCCGGTCACGCGGATTGATCAACAGGCCATGGTTGCCACGTGCCCCCGGCAGATCAATGCGCGCCACGATGTGGTCGGTCACGGGATCGATTTCGATAAGTTGCCGACGAGTCTGGATATTGACGAAGACGTGTCGTGATATGGGGTCATATTGTGTATTGCCGACTTCACCTCCCAGTGGAATCGTCGCAACACGAGTGTTCGTGTCCACGTCGATCACCGTTTCGGTCTCGCCGTTTTCGTTCGATACGTAAAGCTTGTGAAGGTCAGGCACATAAGCCATGCCGTCTGGATAGATGCCGCCCGGTATGCGACTGACAATTGCCAGGGTCGCTTCGTCTATCGCAACGATTTCGTTCGTACCCGTCGCCGAAGCGTAGACGCGTGACAACTCAGGAATAACGAGCACGCCGTGTACCGACGAGACGTTCGCAATGCGCCCGACAACGCGGGACTCGCGCATGTCAAAGGCGATAACTTCACCGTCACCAAGATGAGCGATGAACATCAGGTTGCGCTCTGGATCGTAGCCCTCGTAGTCGAGCCGAGTGGCGCCACCGGGCAATGGAATGTCGGCGACGTGCTTCAGTGGCAGGTCGTTAGCCGGCAACTCGTCGGCGGCCTGACAGTAGCGAAGGCTTGCGAAGTCCATGACGGCTAGCGCAGTCAGCAGGATCGCGAAGACTGGCAGAGTGAAACGTCGATTGTCTCGTATGTTCATGAGGTCTTCTTCTGCTCGGACAAGGCGGGTTCAACCGCCTCGCCCAAGTCTCAGCAATGCGCAGATCAGAATATGCAGTGTTTCACTGATCATGAGCCCAGTTCCGGGCTGGACCGCCGTGTGGACGCCTCTCACATCTGAGGAGGCCAATTATGCGACTCGCCCTGACATTCCTTGCACCAGGCATACAGGGCGTCATACAGGATCAAACCATGTGCCAGCATTTCGTGGTCATCGGCATAACTATGCGATAGTCCCAGCGAAATCGCATAGAGCCCAGCCGATTGCGGTGTCAGATCCAGGCGGGAGGTATCTGCTCCGCGCACGATTTTGGCCAACTGCTGCAAGGCAGGATCACTGAGGTGGTACTTGTTCAGGAACGCATCAAAGCTGCACAGCTCACCTACGTGGGAAAGCTCAACGCCCGGAATGTCATAAGGCGTTGCATCTTTCTCAGCGGCAATCTGCAAAACCTCTCTGCTGGGCACGTACAAGAACTCGGCCTCAGGGTCGATAAAACGGGTGATCAGCCAGGGACAGGCAATGCGATCAATTTTGGGTCGTTCACGGGTAATCCACCTCATGGAACACCTCCTGCCTAACTCAGTAGGCTGGGTGATCTGGCAGGCCCGGTGCCCGCCAGAAAATAGTTGATCATTGCGCGCTCTAGCGCAGTAAGTGCACAGTCAAACCAACGAGTGCGCAGGCCATCAATACTTGAATCACGCCGCGCTTGAAGCGGAACAAGGCAATCGCCGCCGCAATCGCGATCAGCGCGGAAGGCCAGTCCAGGTTGCCGCTGAACCCTTTGGGCCAAAGAACGTGATAGCCGAAGAAACACGCCAGATTGAGAATCACCCCAACCACAGCGGCAGTGATCCCGGTAAGCGGTGCGGTGAACTTGAGTTCATTGTGAGTCGACTCCACCAGCGGGCCACCTGCGAGGATGAACAGGAACGAAGGCAGGAAGGTGAACCAGGTCACCAGCGTGGCCGCGACGGCTCCGGCCAGAAACACCTGATCGGCGCCGAACACCTGCGAGACATAGGCGCCGACAAAGCCGACGAAAGCCACCACCATGATCAGCGGCCCCGGTGTGGTTTCCCCCAGCGCCAATCCGTCGATCATTTGTGTCGGTGTCAGCCAGCCATAATGACCGACCGCGCCTTGGTAGACGTAGGGAAGCACCGCATAGGCGCCGCCAAAGGTCAGCAATGCGGCCTTGGTAAAGAACCAGCCCATCTGAGTCAAGGTGCCGTCCCAGCCAAAGAGTACGGTCAAGACCCCCATCGGCAACGCCCACAACGCTGCGCCGATGAGTGCCAGCAGCGCCAGTTTCAACCAGCTGAACCGGGCATGCTCAGGGGACGGGGTGTCGTCATCGATCAATGCTGGGCCGAAGGACTTTTTGGCGGCGCTATGGCCCCCGGTCCTGAATTTCTCGGGCGCCAGGCGGCCTCCTGCATAACCGATTAACGCGGCTCCCAGCACGATCAGCGGGAACGGCACGTTGAACGCGAAGATCGCGGTAAATGACGCCGCCGCCATAGCCCACAGCCAGTTGTTCTTCAGCGCGCGCGAGCCGATTCGATGGGCCGCCTGCACGACGATGGCCGTCACGGCGGGCTTGATGCCATAGAAAAGCCCGGCCACCACCGGGACTTCGCCGAAGGCGATATACATCCAGGACAGCGCGATCAGGATGAACAGTGAGGGCAACACAAACAGCCCCCCGGCGATCACCCCACCCCAGGTTCGATGCATCAACCAACCGATATAGGTTGCTAGCTGCTGAGCCTCCGGCCCTGGCAACAGCATGCAATAGTTGAGGGCATGCAGAAACCGCCGCTCGGAAATCCAACGCCGCCGCTCTACCAACTCCTGGTGCATGATCGAGATCTGTCCTGCGGGCCCGCCAAAGCTAATGAATCCCAACTTCAGCCAGAACCAGAACGCCTCACGCAAACTGATCGGTTCAGGCCTCGACAGATCCTCTTCAACAGCTGATGGGGAAGCCTTAATCATTGGGATGTTCCTCTTTCACGAACTCGGCGAGCAGGCCGTCAAAGATGGCGCTGGCAGCAGCCAACAAGTGGTCGTCATGGGCAATGGTTTCGCGTAGCCCTGCCAGCACCCGTTCGATGCCGGCAGCCTCCACCGGCTGAATGCCACCGATATCGAGGTAATGCACCAGTGCAGCGATGCGGTTCAGGCCCGGCTCTTGAAGTTCAAAGCTGGCTTGCAGGGTTTCAAAGGTCACGCGATTGCCGACATGACTGAAAGTTGCGTCATCGAAGTCGAAACCCAATGCATCGGCTGGGCACTCCTGTGGAGTGTTCAGCCAAAGGATCTGAGCCTGCGGATCAATGAAGCGTCGAATCAACCAGGCGCAAGCCAGGCGGTCGATCCATGGGCGTTTACGCGTTGCCCAGACACGACATTGATAATCGCCAAGGCTCAGCGCCGTGATTGGCTGGTCGTGGCTATGCGGCTCATCCGCAGACAGCGCTCTGCTGACCGCTGTCTCAAGCTCCTGCAACGCCAAGTCGACCTGCTGCTTCGGCTTGCCTGAAAAGTAATCGATGCTGGTCAGCTGATCGTAGGCTTTACGCAGTTTGCGAATTTGCTTGGTGGTGACCAGCGCATTCTCGGCATTGAGCTGTGCCCGGCATGCTTCGATCTCGGCGCCTAGCTTGCTGTAATCATCGCTACGGTCGAACAGCTCAATAAAGCGTTCACCGTCAGGATCAACGACAGGCAGGACGTAGGCGGTGCCATTGATGGCCAGGATGTCGCGCTCGACAGACGTTAGCGCTTCTCGACAGGCAGCGGTATCCGGTAAAAGGTAGGCGCCATCGCGTAAGACCGCCGCTCCAGAGGCTTTTAGTGCGCGCCAGGCACGCATGCGTTCGGTGGCATTGGCAGTCGGCAGACCTAATATCAAAGCTAGCCAATTTTTCATGTAGCGTTTTCTACGATTTATGTAGGTCTTGCTACTTTATTCCTGATTCAGGCCATGGGGAAGCGCTCCTTCAGAAGTAGGGCGGCAAACGACCCTGAACGGTCATTCATTTTTGTTTTTCACCGTGCGAGCTAACAGGACCTGCCCATCCCAATACGCATCCGCCATTCCTTCGGTCCGGGAAACGAGCCGCCCATCGTCCAGAACGGCCGCTAGCATTCTGCGCGGTGTATTCGCATCGGGTTGTGTTGACGTTAACGTGACGAGGGCCAGGGGATGATAGAAACGCTCCTCGACAACCGAGCCAATCCACAGCGGCATAGTTCGCCCGTTTGTGAGCTCGATATCGACGATCCACAATCGAAGCACCAGGCGCGAACCGGCAGATCCATCATCGTTATACGTTCGAATGAGCGTCAGACTGGGAAGGCGACCACTGGCGAAAAGAGGGATGACCGGAAGATCGGCAGGGTCAGCCTGGACGGTAAACCAGTTCAGGGAATTCAACAGTGTCCATGCCGCTGAGGTGCGCCATCCGTTGCGCTGCAGGACATCTTGCAACTCCGGCAGACCACCGGCCCACTGAAACGTCAGTGGCTCATTCGTCTCGCCAGTGAGGTCGATACGCCGCACCGGCAGTTGCTGCCAATCCGACGTCCACCAATCGGTGGCAGCTAAGGTCAACGTTCCCACCTTGACGGCATAACGACTGCTGTCCGTCGTATGGTTACGATAGATATTGAAGCCGCCGGCGAGCAGAAGTGTCACACATCCGAGGGCGAGCAGCCCCGCTGAGCCAATGTGCTCGGCCTGCCGCCGCAGGTAGAAGAGGCTGAGTAGCGCCAGCCAAGCGGATCCGAATGCCAGCCCCCCGAGCACGTCGGAAAGCCAATGTGCCCCGAGGTAGAGGTGCGAGAATGCAATCAGAAATATCAGGGTGGCTGCGCCAGGAGCGACCACGAGGCGCCGTGCCGGGCGGGTATCACGCGCGATAAGGAAGGCGAGAAAACCGTATAGCACGACATTGATCGTGCTGTGGCCGCTGGGGAAGGAAAAGGCACTCCACCCGGAATAGAGAGGTTCCGCAGGGAGAGCTCGATACAGCGCTACCTTGATGACTATGGTGAGCCCCGAAGCGCCGGCAATCGCAATCAGCCAATAGGCAGCCGTACGCCAGGCGCGTTTCCACATGAGCCACAGCAAGACAACAATCGTGACCGCCAGCACGACCTTGGTGTCGCCGAGTTCCGTGATGGCGATCATCACCGCATCGCCCGGTGCAGTGCGAAGATCCTGGAGCGCGCGGTATATCGCGCTATCTGCAAGCAGCAACGGGTCACCGTTGATGATGTCCTCAAGGACACCGAAGAAAAGCCACGCGGCACCGACGAGCAGGACCGTCGACAGTGCGAGAGCCCGTGCTTCGGGCCGTGAAGGATCGAGGAAGTGAGTGAGACTGCGGCTCAGCCAGGTGTCGTGGGCGCCGGTCCAGCCCCGCAACCGCTGCACTGCGACGATGAAGTAGGGGATGCCGCGATGCAGCGCCCAGCGCACGATATGCAGGACCACCCAGCCCACCGCGACTAGAACGGTCAGCAAGATCGCGAGCGGCTTTGCAGCTGCACCGAGAATGCTGAACGTCGCGCCGACGAGCACGCCGGGCAGGATATGCGACGGAGCCCAGGCGAGCGCCGACACGACATTGACGGCATAGAACCGACTGACCGCCATTCCCAGCGTGCCGGCGAGGAGCGGAACGAAGGCGCGGACGCCCGGTGTGAAGCGCGCGAAAAAGATACTTTTATCGCGATGACGGTTGAAAAAGGCTTCGCTGCGCTGAATCAGCTCAGGATGCCGGTTCAGTGGCCAGAGGCCAAGAATCTCGCGGCGGTATCGGTGCCCGARCCAGAACGAAAGACCATCCCCCGCAATGGCGCCTGACGTGGCGGCGATCAGCAACGGCCAGAGCAATAACACGCCGCTCGGCACCAGGGTGCTGAGCGCAAGAATCACGGCGGTGCCGGGAACGACGACACCGATGATCGGGATTGACTCGGAAAGTGCCAAGAGAAACACGGCCAGATACACGATATGCGGGTGCGCCGTGAGTAACTCGATGATCGATGAGACCAAGGACGTCATATTTCGCGGCTACCTATGGAGGACCAGTGGGGCGGCGATCGACACGGGTGTCTGCAATTCCCGTCTGCACAATCAGTTTGCACAACAGACTAAGCATAGCTACTCATTAACTATCGCTTCGCCCAGCGGCTGTTTTTGGTCCAGCGTCGAGACTCTCGGGGTCTGTGATGGAGAGCAGCAGACGGCAGGATTGCCTGGCCCTTTGAACTCAAGGATGTCGAGGAGGTTCTGATTGGGCCACGCTGGCCCTTAGCGCTCTGGCTACCTTGGCTTGAATCTCGTAAGCAGGCGCCTCGACGGCTGTGTAATCACGGGTATAGCGAGTGGAAAACTCCCGAACTCCCCATTGCTGGTACTGCTGCACGTGCTTCAATTCATGCGCCCACAGCGCGACATTGTTAAGGGCATCATCGGCACTGCGAAAGACGATGATGTCTATCAGGGTGACCGCAGTGACATCGGGATTCTGCAACATGGTGTTTGCGGCGTTCAGCTCCTCATCATCGCCTACCTTGTAGCGGGCCGAATCAAGCACTTGAATGTCATAGTAGGGTTCGAGTTGGGCCCGGATATTCAGCGGGATTGTCCGAATATCGCCAGTTGCCGCGGTGTCGCGCGATTGCACGATCCAACTCTGTAATCCAGTGGAAGCTATTTGGCTCATGTTCTCAAAAATCGACCCGGTCTCCTCTTTGGAGCCCGGAGCACAAAAACAAGTAACCACGCAGACTTCGTACTGCCCTTTTGGGCAGGCGTAAGCAGAAAACGAAGTGCCAACGGAAAAGAGCAGTACCGATAACCGGAAAACTTGACGCAAAAAGACAGCTGACAATTGGTTCTCCCAGAGGTAGTGGCAGTCGGCAGGTGATGCTTCTGGTAGCTCGCACCTGGTGTTCAACCGCGCGTTGGACCGTTGCGGCCACCGTTTGTTGCCTTCAGAGCCCACAGCTTTTTCAGGCCAGCACCGACCAAGTGCTGGCTGCAAGTACCGCACGCGCCACATCGCTTGGATCGGCCACTTGACGATATCCTGCTACGGGCGGCGTTACCCGACTCTGTGCCGGCGCATTCAAACGCCAGTTCGGCACGTCACCCGGCACTTGGCGCAGACAATCAGCATGAGAAGATCCGGAGCCGATGGAGACTCACTCAGCCGCATTCGGCATGCCATGATCTATACTCGCTCGTTAGTTGAATTCCTCATGCCTAGAAGTTTGCCGTTGGGCGGATTGATCTCTTCCTTCAGGAGAGTTTCGTATGCCAGATGACGCCAATTTTGAAGCGCCCGTCGCGCCCGTCGCGCCCGTCGCGCCCGATGTAAGCGGTGTAACGGACTTGCCCCCGGAAATGATTCAACAGTTGAAGGTGCGATTGACAGACGCGGCCAAGTTGCATGATGTCTTGGCCGATCCGATCATGTTTAACGGCGGCACTATCCTGGTGTTGCTGTTGACGACACTGGCGACGCTGTTACCCGCTACAAACTTTACTTGGGTGGCACCTTTGTGTTCTGCGCTCGCCGGGTTGTTCGTCGCAATGGAGCGAGCCCTCGGATTCGGTGCCCGTTGGCGTTATCACCGTGAAATGCGTTTTGCCTATGAATCAATTATCGACATGCTGGATTTTCTTCCGGTAATTCCCGCCTCCGAGCGCCCGAAATATATCCGCGATATCTTTTCGGCATTGTATGCGGTTCGATCTCGGGAGTCGGCGATCCCGAATGCAGGGACTAATTCGGCACCTACTTGATTACGATTCCAGACTACCTGCTTCGCTGCGGCTCAACCGGGGGGGCTTCAGTCGGCTTCATATCTTTTAGGCGTCGGTTAGCCACGACGTTATAAATGGCTGCTTTGCGATTCACCGCACCAGTTGCTCCAGCAACTCAGGCGTCACGTAGTGCGGTCCGTCGAACAGGTAGAGCGGATAACCGTCATAGGCCGYGAGTTGCGGTTTGAGTTCGGCCGCGGTCGCGGAGCGGAATCCGCCGCCGAAGTTGGGGCGAAAGGCTTCGACGATGATTCGCACACGGTCCTTGCCCAGGCGCTGGCGCATGGCGTCGGCGTAGGTT
Source organism: Pseudomonas sp. 05N433 (assembly GCF_056396925.1). Lineage (NCBI taxonomy): Bacteria > Pseudomonadati > Pseudomonadota > Gammaproteobacteria > Pseudomonadales > Pseudomonadaceae > Pseudomonas > Pseudomonas sp. 05N433. The sequence continues at coordinate 16,607 of NZ_JBFTML010000065.1, forward strand.
CGGGCCACCGGTGCGGTGCGGGCGTAGACGCCGACGCCATCCTGGAAGAACACGCCGATGTCATCCGGCAGCCATTGCTTGAGCCAATCGGCGGTGGCGGCGGGGCCGATGTTGGCGCCGTCGTAAACACTGATCCATAACGGTCGCGGCAGCTTGGCCAGCAGGGCGGGCAGTTCTTTGGCGCGGGTCCAGCTGGGGTCGACTTCGGCCGGGAAATACCAGCCGGTGACGTGTAGCGGCGTAGGCAATTTGGCGATGCGTTCCGAGACAGCGGCCAGTTGCTCGATGTTGTCCCGTGAGCGGTTCTCGCTGAAGTAACCGGCCAGCCCGAGAATGACATCCTGCGCCCAGGGCGCCTTGGCGATACGGGTCCAGTCAGGCAACACCGGCACGGTGGGCAGGCCGGTACCGGGAGCGAATGCCTGATCGTCGACGACGGTCCATTGCACCAGCAGCTCATGGGCGCCGAGTTTTTCCCAGTGGCCGTTGATGCCGACGGTCTTGTTGTCCGGCTGCCAGACGATGCCGACAATCCCCGGGTCAAGAGCCTTGGTGTGTGTCACGTAGAGCATGCCGGAACCTGCGCCGAGGGTAGCGATAAGCAACAGGGCGACAACGGTCGCGCGACTGGCGGTGTAGCCAAAGATTTTCACAGGGCTGCCTTTTTCAGGGGCGGGGGATATGCCCACGTCGAGGGCAGGTTAAACCCCAGGCACAAATAAACTCGAACGTTCATACCAGTCCTCAATAGGAATACGTCAGGCGAGCGAACACGCCTTGAGCGCGGTCATCGCCCAGCACCTTCACGCGGTACTGCAGAGAAAAATCCACATAGGAGCGTGGGGCGTTGTAGGCATCTTCGCGGAACCAGTAACGGACGTTGTTGCCGACGCCGATGCCTGCGGCCTTACCGGATGATGAGCTCGTGCTGCCGTCGGTATCGGTCTCGCTGTTCATCTTTGAGTCATAGTCGAATGCGGCCACGACATGGGGGAAGCTCACCCAGTGTGAACCTGCGCCGCCGATGGCGTAACTGCGGCCGACCTGCCATTCGCTGTTGAAATAGTCACGCGAGTCATTGATGTAATGACCGCCTTCAGCGAACAACTGCGAGGTCCACCAGCTGGAGGTATCGACCCGCAAATCGGTCCCGATACTTGAGCTATAGCCCAGGCGCACCAGCCAGTCACCGTTGACGTCTGACGACCCCAAGGGGAACGTGCGCTCAACGGCGGCCATCACGTTCAGCGCCGTGAACGGCTTGACCCGCACACCAACAGCGCCTTGCAGGGCATCGATACCGCTAGCCGAATCGCTGTTCTTGCTCCATAGCGTGTCGGTGACGCGGCCGTAGAGTTCGACAAAACGTGCATTGCGATAGCCCAACGGGCGCCAGGACAGTTCGGTGCTGTTTTGCAGGCTGTCGTTGCTGTTACTGCCGCTACTCGGCGCTGAACTCAGACCGCTGCTGGAACTGTTGCCGCGATAACTGGTAGTGCTGATCAAGCCCCAGGTACGCGACACATCGGCCACCGCGCGACGGGTGTCGAAGAGCTGCTGCGGGGACATGTCGAGTTCACCGGCATTTTTTGCGTCGATGACTCGCTTGAAATAGGTGACGGCTTGCTCATCGTCATTGACCCGCATGGCGTTGTAGGCGGCATCCTGCGTTGCCGTCGGTGAGAGTCGGCTGCCAGCATCGGCCTTGCGAAACGATTCACGGGCGCGGTCATCGTCGCCGGCCTGGACCGACAAGTAGGCGATCTGCAGGTCGCTCATCGCTTCCAGTTCGCCGGTGTCCCGCGCCTGTTGCAGCCGTTCGCGCGCAGTTCTTCTCTGGCCGATGGCGGCATACAGACTGGCCTCTTCGTAAGCCGGCAAGCTGCCCAGGGCCAAGGCCCGGGTAAAATCCTGGCGTGCCCCGGTATCGTCCCCCGATTGTTGACGCAAGAAGCCGCGCTGGCTCAGCAGCCGGGCGTCATCGCCATTGGCCTTGAGGCCATCGCTGGCCGCCGCGATGGCTTCGGGCACATGCTTCTGGTCGGTCAGGGCTCCGACCAATAGGCGTCGATACGCCGGGTTGTGCGGCGCGCGGCCGACGGCTTGGTTCGCTTGGGCAACCGCCGTTTCGAAGTCCTTGCGGGCCAGGGCCGCATAGGCCTGGGCGGCGAGGTCGGTTCCGTCGTCGCGTTGGTTGCCAGGCCAGATATCACACACCAGGCCGAAGGCCGTTTCCTGACAGTTCAGGGCTGGAGCAGGGACGTGAGCGGCAGTGTTCAGATCCCCATTGTTTTTCTGCCGCAGCGCCACTCGTGCGGCGCTGCGTCGGCGGGCTATTTCGCCACCTTCATCGTCGACCAGTGGCTGCAAATCATCGAGCGCCTGCTGAGGCTCGCCATGGGCCAGTGCGGCGTCGGCGGCGAAGAAACGAATGTCGCGGACTTGCGCTTGCGGCAGGCCATCGATGGCGAGGGCCTGCTTCAGGTCAGTTTGAGCGGCTTGAGTCTTACCCTGCCGATCAAGGGCGTAGCTGCGCAGAATCCACGGTGCGATTTCCCCGTCATCCTGTGCCAATGCAGCGGACGCGGCTTGCTCGGCCCCAGGGTAATCGTTGGCGGCGAGCAGGGCGCTGATCAGCAGTTGCTGGTTGGCGCCGATTTCCGGGGCCCAGGCGACGGCTTTTCTGGCCTGATCCACGGCCAGCGGCACATGGCCTTGCTGCAGGGCGCGATAGCCCTGAACCGCCAGCGGCACCGCCAGTTGACGACGAATCGCTGTGCGCCGCATCAGCAACGCGTCGTCGTCCGGGAACATCGCAAGCGCCTGGGTGGTGGCTTGATCCGCTTCCTGCAGATGCGGTTGGCGCTGCAAGGACTCGATCAGCAGCAGTCGATAGTCCATGCGTTTAGGCGCCTGAGCGATGGCCTTGCGTGCGGCCTGGGCAGCAGCGCCGAAGTCATCGCGGTCATAGGCCTTGAAGGCCTGGGCAGCAGCACCGAAGCCCGGAGCCTGACGTGATTGCGGGTAGCGCCTGGGATGATCACGCAGGTCCTTGTCGCGCTGAGCCAGCACAATCAGCGTGTTCAAACGCTGGATGTCGGCGCGCTGACGTAGCGCTTCGCGAGCCTTGGCGATGGCCAGGTCATAGTCTTTGCGCTCGTAAGCGCTGTACGCCTCGTTGGCGGTGACATAGGCCGGACCGGTCAATGGCAATGGCAGCGTCTGGGCATGAGCAAACGCAGGTATCAGGCTCAGCCCCGTGGCCATGAGGGTCAGTAAGGGGCGATTCATGCAGGAAGCTCCGCAGGGTAGTGGCTGTGCTGACGTGCCACGGCTTTTTCGATGGTGGCGCGAGGCAGCACGCCGCTGTCGACCAGATAGTCGCCAATGCGGCCATGATGCTGCGGGCGGTACTGCAACATCGCGCGGCTGAACACATCGCGATCCAGCAGGCCCATTTCGATCAACAGGTCGCCCAGCAATGGCGCTCGGGCATCCGGCACGGATTGGCCTTCGCGCACGTTCAGTTGACGCAATTGCGCGACGATTTCGCTCTCCCGGGCAATCAGCTGCACCGGTTCGCTGCCCAGTTCGTCGCTGACCTGTTGCAGGCCTTCGGCCGGCAGTGGGCTGGCCACGGCGACTTGCGCACGGCCGTCGGCATTCAAGCCAAGCGGCACCACGCGCCAGCGCAGGGCGAATTCGTCGTCCAGGGTCTGGTTCGAGTCCCGCGCCTTGGCGGCCACATCGAACACCCGCGGCAAGTCGTTCTGAAAGGCGATGGCTTCCGCGAGCGTTTCGTCGTCCAGCCAGCCGTTGCTGAGCAAAATCCGCCCCAATGGCATGTGTCGGGTTTTCTGTTCGACGAGAGCATTTTGCAGGTCGGTTTCGTTGATCGCCTGCCAGGACAGCAACACGCTGCCCAGTTTGCGCGGTGCGGCAGCGACCAGGTCGGTGGACGGGAAGTCGTGCATGGTCTTGTCCCACACCAGTTTGCGGTTCAGCGCCTTGCCAACCAGGAACATGCGCCAGGCCCGTGACGCGGCCATGAAGTTGACGAAGTTGCCCACCACCATGCGCGGGATCGACAGCAAACCATGCTGCCAGCCGTATAGCACGGTGGTGAAATAGCAGCGATGCGCGATGCGCCAGGCCAGCGCGATACCGTTGGCCAGCAGCAGGTATTGGATAAAGCCGTTGGTTTCAAACGGCGTCGGGAAACTCACGTCCCACAGTCCGCTCTGGCGCAAAACAATCAGGCCCAGCAACTGCGCCAGAATCACGTAGGCGATGATGCTGACGAACGCCGTCACTACGCCTTTGCGGTCGCGAAACAGTAGATAACGGTTGGCCAGCGAGCCGCTCCAGCCCATTTGTTCCCAGCCTTGCAGCCCGATGCCCAATGTCCAGCGGGCCTTCTGGCGGAACGCGGTGCGGAAGGTGTCGGGAAAGAATTCGCGCACGCACAACGGCATCTTCAGGGTCGATTCGTAAGGCTTGCGAAACCATGATTTGCGCAGCACGCGAAACTGCACCGGGAAGCGCACGAAGATCGCATTCATACCGACCTTGGCCAGGCGTGCGCCGACGTCGTAGTCCTCGGTGAGGCTGTCGGTGTTGAATGGCTGGTTCTGGGTTTCCCCGGCCAACACTCGCAAGGCACGATGTGAAAAACAGGTGCCGACCCCGGCAGATGGCACGGTATCGGTCATGCTTTCTCGCACCACCAGATCCTTGCCATGCCATTCGGCGAATTCGTCCATGTAGGTGCCGGCCACCCATTCGTACCAGTTGCGCTCCAGCGAAACCACGGGCAACTGGATCATGTCCTTGCGCGGCAGCAAGTAGTTGAACAGGCGCAATTCCAGCGGGTGCAGCACGTCTTCGCTGTCGTGCAGCACGACGCCGGCGAAGGTCATGCCGTGGGTTTTCTCATGCAGGAAAATCGCCTGGATCACCCAGTTCAGACAGTCGGCCTTGCAGGTCGGCCCGGCATGCGGGACTTCCACGCGATGCAGCTGCTTGTAGCGCCGACGCATGCGCTCCACTTCATCGATGGTGCGTTGGTCGTTGATGTAGGTGCCGACGAAGACCACATAGTTCTGGTAGTCCAGGGTCGACACCATGTTCTCGATCATCGGCGCGATGACGTCGTATTCCAGCCAGGCCGGAACCATGATTGCCAGCGGTTGTTCATCCCGGGCCATCAGTTGCTCGGCGGTCAGCGGCCGGTACTTGCGACCCACGGTGAATTTGCGGAACAGGCGACGAGACCAGTACCACAGGTCAATGAACAGATCGTCCAGGCTGGAAATCAGAATCAGCACCGCGACCACGATGGTCGAGGTCTCCAGGAAGCTGTAGTAGTGGGCCAGCCAATAGGGCCAATAAAGCGACGTCATCGAGGGTTACCGTTACTGGCGATTGCGACGGGCGTTACGGCCGGCCAGCAACAGGATGAGGACCAACAGGATGCCACCGGGAATCAGCCACAACAGCGACGGTGTGCGCCAGGCGTCCAGCCCCTTGGGTTCTTCGTGGTCGATCAATTGGCTGCCACTGGGGTCCTGGGTGTCGAAGGTGGTCAGCGTACCGTTGTCACCGAGGATGGCGACGTCGCCGCGACTCAGCAGAACCTGCCTGGCGAAGCGGGGGGCGTCGGTGCCCAGTGTGCGATAGACCAGACCGTGCTGGCCGCCGCTTTCCACGGCTTGCAACGAAGCCAGGTGGTTGAGGGGATGCACGTCGAGCAACACCTGATCCTTGTGATTGATACGCAGGCGGCCCTGCTCGTCGACCTGCACCGACTCTTTACTGTCCTTGATCGGCAACTCGAAGGCCAGGAAGGCTTTGTCTGGCGTGACTGAGACTTTCGGGTCTGCGCTGATATTCAATTGCGCACGCAGCGGCGAAACACCGGCGGCGTCAGCCACCGAAATCACCTGCGGCAAACTGCTTGCCGGGTGTTCGAGGTAGGCCTGCGGCACGAGGATCTGCGCGTTCACGGCAAAGCGTGCAGCCATGCCGGAAAAGTCATCATCCAGCGCAGTCTTTTCCAACACGATATGGCTGGTCGGTAGCACCGAGACCGGGAAGGCTTGTGGCGTTTCGAGGCAGCGATCACTGACCGGCTGGCGCTGGAACGACACACGCAGCACGTTGGTCGAGCCCACGGCGTAACGTGGGATCCGCGCTTCAATGCGTTGCTTTTCTCCGTTGGCCACGAGCTGTTGTGCGCCAATCAGATAATCGTTGAGAAACAGCGAGGCCACCGGCGCGGTGTCCGAGGCGCCGGGTGCGGCGGACACATCGATCACCGCCTTCACCGGCAGACGTCCGTCGTAGGCCACGCTGCCCAGAGGGAACGAGGTGCTCCAGTCGGATTTGGCCAGCACGTCGATCGCGCCGGGTTTGCCGCCCAGGCGCGACAAGGCCACACGGCCGTCGGCGCTCAATGGCAACTGTGCTTCGCTGACGGTCAATTGGCGGCTGCGTGCCAGTGTGTTCCAGGCGGAGCTGAACAAGGCCAAGGCCTTGCCGGTCGCTTGCGGTGCGATCGTCAGCACCGGGCGTGTCCCCAGCAATGCCAGGCGCACATTGTCCGTGCCGGTGGCGGCCAGGCCTGCATTGATATGCCGCACACGCCATTGCGCGAAGGCGCTGGCTGCGGTGGCGTCGAGACCTTGAATCTGACTTTGCAGCGCATCCAGAGACTCATTGACGGCCTTGAGCAGTTGCGGGTCGTTGATGGCCAGATCCGCCTGGACGTTCGGGGTTTGCCCCAACATCAGCAGCGCGCCGATTTGCGCCGGGTTCTCCAGGACGTGCGGGCCTTTGCCGCTGAGGCTGGCGAACGCTGGAATAGTTTGCAGCTCGGCCGGGATACGCAGGCCGGTCAGGTCAACGCTGTCCTGTACGGCAGGATAGGGCAGGATGTGGCTGTGCTTGCCGATCCGTTCCAGTGCCACGCCCAGACGCCAGGCGGCGTCGTAGCTTTCGGCGGTTAGGGTGCCCGGCGCGACCATGATCCCCGGTTTGCCGGGCAGTGCCGTCCAGGCTGCACCAACGTCCTGTAACTGGCTGGCGTCGTAGCTGTAGTTGAGGCGGGTGTCCGGTTCGATACGCAATACGTTGCCGATGGCGCGTTCGTCTTCGCACAACACGCGGGACACGATCGACGACCAGGCAATACCCAGGCGCACCGACCCGCTGTCACGCGCGGTCTTGTCCACGCCCAGCGTGGCGCTGGCGTCACCTTGAGCTTCGCTGAGCCCTTCGGCGCGCACCGGATAACCGTCCAGCGACAGCAGCAAGGTGTTGCGGCCGCCTTCGCCGTTGAGGTAGCTGGCGTCGAAATTCAGCGTGGCATCGGTCAGTGGTACGCCCGCCGGCACGGGTAAATACAATTCGCGCCGGGCATCGGTGGAACCCAGGATGATGGGGGCGTCGATCCCCAGATCGCTCAAGCGGATCTCACGCTCCTGCCGAGTGTCGGCGTTGAGTCGGTTGATCGCCTGGGTGAGCGGGCTGTCCGCGGCCAAGGCGAAGGTCGGCATGAGCGCGAGCAGGCTCACGCCACAGGCAAGGGCGCTGAGCGCCCCCGTATGGATGGCAACGGAAGACTTCATTCAGGTAGATCTCGAGCTGATAAGGGGAGGAGCGGTTCGGTTTAGAGAGAGGTGAAAGCCGGGTAATTTTCCTCGGGCACAGGCACCGCTGTCGGGTAATGCAGGAACTTGGGCAATGACTGCCGAGCGACGACGAACTCATCGACCGGACGACCCATCAGCGCGTCGACGATGCGCGCACTGGCGTAGCCATCGCCGTATGGGTTGGCCGCCTGGGAGCATCGACGCCACAGCAACTCGTCATCGAACAACGCGTTGACACTCGCGATGATCGAGTCCGGCGAGGTCCCGACCAGGCGCACAGTGCCCGCCGCGACCGCTTCGGGGCGCTCGGTAACGTCACGCATGACCAGCACGGGTTTACCCAGTGAGGGGGCTTCTTCCTGCACGCCACCGGAGTCGGTGAGGATCACGTGTGCCCGTTGCATCAGGCGCACGAAAGCCAGGTAGTCCAGTGGCTTGATCAGGTGCACATTGGGCAGGTCGCCCAACTGCTCGGTGACCGGGCCCATGACATTGGGGTTCAAGTGCACCGGATAGACGATCTGGATGTCGGCACGCCGGGCCAAATGGCTCAGGGCCTTGCAGATGTCGAGGAAGCCTTCGCCGAAGTTTTCCCGACGATGCCCGGTGACCAGCAATACCTTGCGGCCGGGTTGCAGGAACGAGAATTGCTCATCCAGGCCTGCACGCAGGTCAGCGTCCTGTTCGATGCGCTGCGCGGTCATCTGCAAAGCGTCGATCACCGTGTTGCCGGTCACGAAAGAGCGCCCCTGCAAACGCTCGTCGAGCAGGTTTTTTTGCGACTCGTGGGTCGGCGCAAACAGCATGTCCGCACCCAGGTCGATGCAGCGACGATTCATTTCTTCCGGCCATGGGCTGTAGATGTCACCGGTGCGCAGGCCGGCTTCCACATGGCCGACCGGGATGCGTCGATGGAACGCAGCCATCGCGGCCACCATGGCCGAAGTGGTATCGCCATGTACCAGCACCCGATCCGGCTGGGCCATTTCCAGCACCGGATCAATCGCCTCGTAAAGCGCCGCGGTCAGCGAATTAAGCGTCTGGTGCGGCGTCATCACATCGAGGGTGTAATCGGCCTTGAGGTTGAACAGATCCAGCACCTGTTTAAGCATGCTTTGATGTTGGCCGGTGATGCATATCTGCGAATGAATGCCAGGTTCCGCAGCGAGGGCTTTGACTAAAGGCGCCATCTTGATGGCTTCAGGACGGGTACCGAAGATCGAAAGGACTTTAAGCCTTGAATGATGGCGGACGATGATGCCTTCCTCGCGCAGTTCTAGTGCGCAACACAAAAGCTGCCCCAAGTTATATTGAAACTTGAGCCACGCTAGCGTTATTTGAGTTTAGTAAAGGCCGGGATAGTCAGCGTGAGCGCTGATGTTCACTTCATGTGAGAGGGGACGTCGCCTGGAAACCCGGAAGCTGCCGGATTATTAGCATCAAAGGTGAATATTTTAAAGCGTTATGTGTGGGTTTTTATTTAATTATAAAGTTTGAAACTTTTATATTCGTGGTCGGTCACTTATGGTTTTTAATGATTTTATGAGGTTTTTATTTAAGTGTTGTTGAAGTTTTATATTGTTGATTTGTATGGCTATTTTATATTTTTACTCCGTTCGTCAGTGCGTATGAATTATTCATGGGTTGTAACGGTCGCGTCGGCGCTGTAAAGGGTCTGTTTCTCTGAAGAATGGTGGTTGTGGCGGTCACTTAAATGACGCCTGAATATTGTCGCGATGCAGTAGGGTAATAAGTTTTTGTGAAAGGGTAAATGACGTATTAATAGGAGTTGATGTTTGAATAAAGTGTTCGCCAGTGTACTCGGCCGTGTTTCAACAGAATCAGCCGATAGCAGTTCCTTTGCCATCAGCGTTTTCTGCGAGTCGAGCGCAAGTCCGCTCCAGGCCTATCGCAGCCTGTCATGGCTGACCAAATAGACCTCGGCGGACAGTCAGGACGCTAGCGTCAGGTTTCGGATCGATGAGCCGCCCAGTGTTTCATCTCTTCGGCAATGAAGTGGTTCACCAGGTCGCTGTACATCTTCTCGATGGCATCCGGGCTCAGGCCCTCGGCTTCGGCCCATTCGCGTCGTGTTGCCAGCATGGCCTTGAAACGCTCCGGAGCGCGCACCGAAGTCACCGAGGTCTTGAACTTCGAGGCGGCCAGCACGTAGTGAAAACGCTTGCCCAACAGCTTGATAACGGCCTGGTCCAGGGCGTCGATTTCGCGTCGGATATCTTCCATGCCTGCACACTCTGCGGGCTGCAACTGATTGATGACTTCCATGTAGGTGACTCCGTTTGTTGAAAAAATCGTGGGATTCAAGTTTTGATTTTACGACGGCTATGCAGCCTCGCGAGCGCTGATAAATTCGATGAGTGCTTTCAAGGCGGGTGGCACATGGCGCCGGCTTGAGTAGTAAAGAAAGAACCGGCTGGGCGGTGCTTTCCACTCCTGGAGTATTTCTCTGAGATGCCCGTTCCGGAGATCGTCGCGCACCAGCTCCTCGTAGACATAGGCAATACCAGCGCCGTCTTTCGCTGCCTGGATCATCAGCGCATCGTCTTCCAGAATCAGCGGGCCGGTGACGGATAACCGTATCGGTTGACCGTCGGCTTGATACTCCCAGGCGTAAAGTTTGCCACTGGGAAAACGCCTGGCAATGCACGCATGGTCGAGCAAGTCGCGGGGGACGTGCGCGGTTCCCTTCGCGGCCAGATAAGCATCCGCGGCTACGGTCACGAACGATTGAGGTGCGCCGACAGGGACTGCGATCATGTCACCGGCCAGGCTTTCACCAAAGCGGACTCCAGCGTCAAATCCCTCATTGACGATATCGGTCAATCCATCATCGGTGATCAGGTCCAACTGAATACGTGGATACATGGCCACGAAGGGCGCCAGCACTTTCGCAAACACGATGCGAGCCGCCGGACGCGCCACGTTGAGGCGAAGTTTGCCAGTGGGCACTTCCTGCATCGAGGTCAATTGCGCCAATGCATCGTTAACCTGGTGCAGGCTCGGGACCAGCGTCGCCAATAGCTGCTGGCCGGCCTCGGTCGGGGTCACGCTACGAGTGGTTCGGTTCAGCAGTCTGATGCCCAAACGTGCTTCCAGCGCTCGCATTGCGTGACTCAACGCGGAAGCCGAAACGCCACGTTCGTCGGCGGCCTTGCGAAAGCTGCGATGGCGAGCGACGGCGGCAAAGGCGTCGAGTTCAGAGAGATCGGGGTGATGACTCATGAGTTTTGTTCAGTAGTTCAAATACGATTACCTATCTTATCGTCATGAGACCTCTGCCGGATACTTCCTCCATCATTCGTGGAGAGGTGGCTATGCAAAACAATCGTCTTGGATCATCGGATTTTCTGATTTCACCGATTGGCCTGGGAACCTGGGCAATCGCCGGCACCGGCTGGGAGTACAGTTGGGGAGCGCAGGATGACAAGGACAGCCTGGGCGCACTTGAATATGCCGTCGAACGCGGCGTGAACTGGATTGACACCGCTGCGGTTTATGGCTTGGGCCATGCAGAGCAATTGGTGGGGCAATTGCTGCGGCGGGTGCCGGCGTCACGGCGTCCTTTGGTGTTCACCAAAGGCAGTTTGGTCTGGGACCCGGTCACGAAGAAGATTTCGCATTCACTGGCCCCTCAATCCTTGCTCGCCGAGATCGACGCAAGCTTGCGCCGGCTTCAAGTCGAGACGATCGATCTTTATCAGATCCACTGGCCTGCTTTTCCTGCCGACGCCAGCAGTGAAGGCATTGAAGTGGCGCTTTCGGCTTTGRCCGCCGCGCGCGATCAAGGAAAGATCCGCGCGATCGGTGTATCGAATTTCGATGTCGCTCAACTCAAGCGGGCGCAGGAGGTGACAGWGATCGTTTCGCTCCAGCCGCCGTACTCGGCCTTGATGCGGGACATTGAGCAGGACGTTTTGCCATTCTGCGAGCAGGCCGGGATGGGGGTCCTTGCCTATTCCACGCTTCAATCAGGGCTGCTTTCCGGCAGCATGACGCGCGAACGCATTTCGCAACTGCCCGAAGACGATTGGCGCAAGGCCCGAAGTGCTGATTTCCAGGAACCCCGTTTGAGTGCGAACCTGGCATTGGTTGACGTCATGGCACGTATTGGAGAAAGGCACGGGGTGAGCGCTGCTGCGGTCGCCATCGCCTGGGTACTTCGCAAGCCGGTCGTGACGGGCGCCATTGTCGGAGCCCGCCATCGTGCGCAAGTAGACGGGCTGATTGCAGCCCTGGAGTTGCGCCTCAGCGCTGCGGAAATCGATGAAATTCGACCGTTCCTGCCGGCGGGCATGGGAACAAATGTCCCTGGTGCCGCCTGACACTATTGAGAAGAGTATGAGTGTTCAGTTTTGCATACTGAACGTAGGCGTTCGATGGGTAGCAGAGCGGTCGATCAAGATCGCAATGCTACCCACCACAACACCGATCAAGCCCGGCGGCGCGGTCAGCACCACCATCCACATGCGAGAGAAGTTCTGCAGTTGCAGCATAAGTGACGGCAGTTTCGCTTCGATCTCCTTGAGCAACGGCCGGATCTGCTGCGTCACCGATACACCTTGCTATCAGTTTTTGCACTCCGCCATCACCACATGACAGGTCGTCGGCGTGCCACCGGATTGGCCGGCATAGCGTATGCAGTTATCCATGGACTTTTGGCGAGCCTTGTCCAGGGTGGAGCCCCAGGCCAGGCCGCCCTCGCCAGCAGTGGGTAGCGCTTTTGCATAGCAACTTGAGCCTGCGCTTGAGTCTGCACTTGAGGCCGAGTAGCGGGCCGTGGAAGTTTTGCCCGCACAGCCCGCGGTCAGGGCCAGGTTGATGACGAGCAGGGAAGGGAGGATCCATGACGAACATTGGCGTGCTGTTTTGCCGATCATCCCGTTTCCCCTGTATCAAGAGGTTGGAGGCGTGTTTGTGGTCGTGTTCTATTCAGATTAGACGGTGTTACGCCTGCCTTGGTTAAAACGGCTCGTTAAATAAACGAGCCGTTGTTGTGAAGGTGTTCAGCGGGGCAAGTGCATGGATGTCAGATCACCTCAAAGGTGATCCGCATCAATCACAGCCTTGGCGAACGCCTGCGGATCTTCCTGCGGCAGGTTGTGGCCGATGCCGCCGCTGATCAGCCGGAACTCGTATTTGCCGGTGAAGCGCTTGGCGTAATCCTCGGGGGCCGGGTGCGGCGCACCGTTGGCATCGCCTTCAAGGGTGATGGTCGGCACGCTGATGGAAGGCGCCGTGGCCAGTTTCTGCTCCAGCGCTTCGTATCGGCTCTCGCCCTGGACCAGGCCCAGGCGCCAGCGGTAGTTGAACACGGTGATGTCGACATGGTCGGGATTTTCCAGCGCCTTGGCGCTGCGGTCGAAAGTGGCGTCGTCGAACGCCCATTTCGGCGAAGCCAGTTGCCATATCAACTTGGCGAAGTCGTGGGTGTTTTTCTCGTACCCGGCGCGACCGCGATCGGTGGCGAAGTAAAACTGATACCACCACTGCAATTCAGCCTTGGGTGGCAGCGGGTTCTTGCCGGCCGCCTGATTGCCGATCAGATACCCGCTGACCGAGACCAGCGCCTTGACCCGTTCTGGCCACAGCGCCGAGACGATGTCGGCCGAGCGTGCGCCCCAATCGTAACCACCGAGCACGGCTTGTTTGATCTTCAGCGCATCCATGAAGTCGATGACGTCACTGGCCAGTGCAGCCGGTTGGCCATTGCGAACTGTTTTATCGGACAGAAAATGCGTATCGCCATAGCCACGCGCATACGGCATCAGCACTCGATAGCCCTTCGCGGCAAGCAACGGGGCGACCTTGTCATAGCTGTGAATGTCGTACGGCCAGCCGTGCAGAAGAATCACCACTGGCCCATTAGCCGGGCCTGTTTCGGCGTATGCCACGTCCAGCAGGCCGGCGTTGACATGCTTGAGCGGGCCGAACGGGGAGGGTGTTGCATGAGTGGCACCAGCATTGACCGAGGTTGGCTGCGCCGCGGTGGTCGTTTGTGCGTGGGCCGCACCGAGAGCGCTGAACAGGGTAAACGCGAGGATCGACGAGCCGACCAGGCGGTGGCGGGTTTTGCCGGTTTTGTTCTGCAGTGCCATCTTCATGTGATGTCTCCGTTGCAAGTCGTTGGCCAGGGATCTGGCTGAGCCCCTTGAAACCTTGCTTGCATTTGAACGTAGCGACGTATCTGGTCTGTGTCGAATCGCAGGCCTGGTGAAAAATCATGTATCAAGAGGCTAATCAGACACACTGTGATACATAAGGAGAGATCTCGGTATCAAATCGCATGTCTGAAAAAGGTGGGGCCATTGAAATTAAAGTTCAGCCACGTGGATGTTCTCGTCAAAGACCTTGAGGAAGCGTGCAAGTATTACGCCCGTGTCTTCAGCGCCAGAATTTCAAAGACACTTGATTGGCAGCGCGACGGTTTGCATGTGCGCTATGCGATCGTCATGTTTGGTACGGAGCGCCTTATGCTGGTGCAACCGTTTACCGGAAATCTCAAGGCTCTGATGGACGCCAACGGCGAAGGCACCATCTACCGGCACTGCTATTCCACACCGGACATCGAGGCAGCCTACGACGAATTGATCGACGCAGGCGTCCAGCCGGAAGATGAGAACGGCAAACCGCTGTCTCGCGATAACCTCCAGACGCCAAGTGGGACACGCATACTCTGGTTACCGAAACGCTTCGGGCATTTTTCTATTGAGTTGCTTGAAGAGAAAGAGCTGGAGGCATTTATCAAGGAGGCATTTGCCGAGGAGGGCTGAGGGAGGGCGCTCGGCATTGCCACGCTGACTAGCCGACTGGTCCAGGCTCTACGTGGTCACTGCGAGCGGATGTCGAGACTGACCCCCATAAACCGTGGCGCTAAGGAAGAGCGTGGGCCATCGACTGTCGTAGAGTGGAATTTTGCTGGTTAGCGCCATGGTGCTTCTTCATTGTGTCCACTGGCAACAAACTATGGTCGCTTGCTCCCGACAAAATAAAAAACAGCGCTGAGTAGGAAAAACACTATGCCAGCGATGATCAAACCGTACAAAAAGTAATGCTCATGGGGCGTTAGGTATACAACCGAACCGTGCGTATCCAGCGGGTAGGTTTTTCCACTTTGAAGATCCGGCGTTCTCAGTCCGTGAGCATCAAAGTATTTCCAGGCAAAAAATGAAGAAAACCAAAAGCCTAAGGCCAGTACTCCCACGACGCGTTTAAGTGCATTCATTCTCTCGTCTCCCAGATTTTGTATCGCCAGATTGCCTCTGATTACAGATTGATCTTGTGAGCCGCTATCGGTATATCCCTCTCCTTCGGTGGTTTCGTCTTTTAATTGCAGCGTAGAAGATAAAGAAGATGGACGCGGCGTGCTCGATGGAGAATGTAATAAAGAAAAAGTTGTCAGTCATTGGGTGCGGCATAGAAGTGATTATTGTGTAAGCTTCCATTTGTCCGAATGTCACTGCGAAAATGG
>NZ_JBFTML010000066.1:0-30876 GCF_056396925.1 Pseudomonas sp. 05N433
ATTTTTCCGTCGAACCACGACAAAATCCAAGCCGCTTGTACATGTTCGCCCGCCCCCAGAACGCTTTTTAGTGCGTCAACGCATCGCTGGGTAACTCCGGGCGTACCATGATATTCGATACCCGCGAGTTTGTTCATGTCGATCTTTTTGCCCATCACCGCCCTCCGTCCGATTTTTTGTGCCGCTTCTTTTTTAAAATGTCGATGGAGTAATTCAATCCGCCAAACTCAACTGCTCAAAGGACAGCTCGCGCAAGCCGCTAGAGCCAAGAAGGTCGGAAAGCCTGGAGAAACTTGCCCAAATATGCCGCACTTGAAGTCGCCGGCCTTTTTCCATGAACATAGACCTATGAACATTCTCCAACGGCATTAACCATAAGACTACAGCAGCGTGCGGTTCCGAATGACTTATGAACATATGACATCGCCCATAAGTTCAATGATGTGTCTGTGAGGAACTTTATATGCTTGAGGTCAAACTCCACCACTTTCCGATTTTGCAGACGTCCAGGCTCTTCTCGTTGAAAGTTTTGCCCCGTCTGTACAAGAACTCCAGCTGGATATGCAAACATCACTTTTTGAGGCGCTCAAGCACGCTTCACCGATACAGCGGAACGTTTAATTGATGTTCGTTTGTGGCGGTAACAACCAATGTCGTTCGGTGGTCCATCCGAGAAAAACCTGAGCCCCCTCACTTTTCTGGCGGTTCAGGGTCAACGTGAGCCCGGAAGCTGCCACACGCAACCCCATAATTGCCGGTAGAAATCTCTCCCGGAATGCAATGGGTTGAGCCGCGAAATGAGCTTCGATGCTATCGATTGCGCAACGCCTCTCGGCGTCATCCTGCAAGGATAAATAAAACACCATCTGGCGCCAGGCATAAGCGGTATTTTTGAGCATCACCAAGCTTGAGTGATAGAGCTTGATTTTCATCTGCTGCCGCATGCATATCCATTGGAAGCACTCCTGAGCAAGTGAACCCAAGCGATGATGTAGCAGCGCTTTCAAACCGAGATCACCAAATAGAAGCGAAAGGTTTTGCGTCGTCAAAATCTGTTGTTGCTCGATGATCCTTCCGTTGGTTGCTGAATGCCATGCCCCCAAGGGTGCATTAGCCCGCTCCGCGCACAGGTTCGCCAATGCATCACTGGTATCCAAGTCACGCTGGAAATAGTTTCTGCTCTTTGATTTCGGCTTATCGGGAAGGATCGCCAGTTGGTTCGTGTCGATGTCGTAATAATGAGCGTAAAGGGTGCCATCTATCAACGAGGCCGCTCGCCTGGCTGCTTCCACGAATTTATTCGAAAAGGTTCCCATGAAAATGTCCGCCGCGACCTCCTCCACAAAAGGAAGATCCAGCTTCGCCGTGACAGCAAGCGAACCAAACTCCTGAAGTAGCTTGTTCGGAAGGATTGCCTGAGGGAAAGCAGCGAGGGTTGTTGCCGAGGATTCGATCAAGGCTTGTCTGGCTCCCTCAACGGCGACAGTGTGTGCCTCTCGTTCACCTTCAACGGCCGCCACCCAAGGCAACTCACTGATTTTGATTTGGCTCTGTAGGTTGAGCAGCAGCAATGAACGGCGTCGCTGAAAAGCACGATACGTTGCGATAGACAATGTGCGCAGTGTCGCATCGCGAAATCCAGCACTGCAGATTTCGGCCGTCATCGCTGGCAGTACTCGCGCCACGGTATCCCCAGATGTGATCAATCCCTTGTCAATCAACTGACTGATGGTTCCCTTTCGACAGCGCTCGAGGCGTCGGCGAACTGCGGGAGGAATGGCGACACCTGTTTTCAGCGAATATGCCTTCGCCTCCTCACTGGTAATTGGTTCCAACAGGGACGAAAAATCAGAGATGCCTTCCGAGCTCGTATAGCTGGTCAGACGCTGAGAAACCGCCTTGGCGATCAGATAATGCTCGGGCGCGGCCACCTGACGGCGCTGTATGGCTCGGCTCTGTAGATGATCTTCGGATTCGGGATGACCATGTTTGCACACGAAATCATTGACGATCCGCCGAATACGTCCGACTTGACGCCCTGTCAGCGAGGTTGGGTCACGGGAGCAGAGCCTTAGCAACGCGTACAACTCCCCTACCCGCCCCCTGAAAGGTTCAACGTTGAGGATGTCATTGCTACCGGTGGCATCGAACTGACTACTTAGCGCATTCGCCTGCTCAAGCCAGCCTTCAGGATATTGCCGACAAGGCCAATCATCCTGGTACGTTAAGAGGAAGAGCGAGATAGCTGCATCGAAGAGAGGCAACCGAGTCATGACCACATGTTTTTGCACCGCCAGACGCTGCTGCGCAGGGAGTTTTGAAAGCAGCTTTTTGATATCGCCGACATCGAAGATCTGCACTTCCACCGCCGCGAGCGGTAGCCCGTCAGAAGCCATTGGAAAGAAACGCAGTTGCTCAAAAAAAGGTGCGATCGACTCAATCAGTCTGCGGGCTTCCTCCGTGCGCTGCTGTCCCAACAGCCAAGCCACGTATAGTAGTGCTGCCTCTTCTGGTACATCGATCCGATAGTCGCTGTTCACCAGTTGCTTTTGCAGTGCTTCGATCCCCTCATCCGTAAGGTGCCAGGTGTTGAGATCAAGTCGTTCAAAACCAGGGCGGATGCCTGGGATTGAGGCGGCCAGCCGCCGCTCGTACACGGTCAGTGCACCACCGGCCAGATACTGTCCAGTGGCAAAACCACCCGTGGCTACCTCCAGCGTGACCCATTCAGGCACATCCACGAGTGGTATACGTGAGCCATACAGCGCGGTGCCTTGCACCATGTGTTCGACCACCTGCTGCCAGCGCTCAATCCGTTCGCGCGTTTTCTCAGTGTCTAGACCCGATGCGGTCAATGCTCGAGATAATTGAAAGACCGCATAACCGGCGTTTATGCCGGCCATTGCATCCGTTTCCCTATCGTGCCTGGACATTTGTCCTTCTGACCCTGCGATGTAGTGGGTCCGGGGGCTGGATTCGAACCAGCGCCCACCCGGTTAAGAGCCGAGTGTTCTACCGCTGAACTACCCCGGAACAGAGCGCGCATTGTCTACTCGCAACGAACGAATGTGAAGATTGAAAACGTTGCCGCTCGTGACACATATAGAGATTACTCCCGTTCGAAAATATTGGTGTAACTTCCTCCCCCCCCCGCTGCAATGCCAGAGGCAACTGGATTTGCGCAGATAACCACTGTTTGCACCGCTGCGGTCTAAACAGTCGGTCATGAACAAGTTTTGGAGAGCATGCGCTTTGTTTTTCTAATCTAAACCTTTATTTTAAAAGGACTTATTGGAGCCATGAACATCTGACATCGCCCATAAGTTAAATAATGTGTCGGGACGGAACTTCTCCCCATGTTGGACGGCTGAACCGCAGGATATTCACTGCCTTGTCCCTGCTTGATCGACTCCGTGCCCCTTGGATCATTTTTTTTATAATGGACGCTCTTTACTCAGAAGCTACAAACCTCAACCTCCATTCAATTAATCGTACTTTCGTGTTCCGTGGCCAGCCAGTTTTCACAACACAGCCAATTAATCCGGCTTGGCGCCCGTGCTATCGACGCGCCCGGGAGACCCCAATCGTCAGCACAGTGATGCGCAAGGTGCACGGTATTACCTTCCATTTTCTCAATTATTTGTGGCGTGCCGGGGTTCGGGGGCAACCGGCGCCGGTCATGGCTAGGCCTCCGGAACCCCCACCAAATAAGAGTCTGGATCATGAGTTCATTCTGATTTTGAAGGGCTACGTTGAATCTCAAGGGTTGCCGACCAAAAAGGCGCTCCCTGATGTCTGCACGCTCACAGAAAGTCGAAGGTGGAAAGGCATGACTATCAGCGGTATCCAGGCCTTAATCCGACGGCATCGGGCTGCTATTGCCGATGCAGCAAGGAATGATGAGGCGCTGCTAGGTGCAACAGAAATTGCAAAAAAATTAGCGCAGTTGACGTTCAGCCAGGTACGGCGTTCGGCGCGCGCAAATCGGCAACTCGCGTGTAAAAACCAAGATTCCTAGATGATCTCAAATTCTGCTTGTCGCTTCATAGGACTTGCCCAGGCTGCCTACTAGCACTGCTAGGGTTTGCCTAGAACTACAGTTTGCMCCTCGCGAGCGCCCTGCCCCTCTCAATTACGGCACCCACACTGGCAGTTTGGACCTACCAGGTTTATCAATGATGATCGCCAGGCTTTGCTTGGCTCGCGTAGCTGCAACATAAAAGAATGAGAGACTCCAGTCTTCGTAACAACATAGGTGTGGCTGCCATCAGCTCTCGCGCGAGACGGCCAAGCTCGCATGCGTAGATCTTGTTGCTACCATCCATAAATCTCTGTTTGCCGTTCGCGTACATGCTGGGGCGACCGAAGTTGAAGCCCCCTACCCACTCTCCCAGGAATTTGAATGGCAGGGTGCGTTCCATCGATGTCAATTGTGATCCCTCCTGACCCTGATATCCCTTTCAAACCATCCGTACCACTGCCTCCAACTATGCAGAAAAACTCATCTGCACGATCAATTCCGGTAGTGGAGGCGGAGTGAATGAAGTTAAAGGAACCCTCTACCCCAATTCACCGTCCCCTTGAAGCTCTCCATCACGATGTAGCAGCCCCTTCTTGATGCTTGGTCGAACGCCGCAGTAAAGGCTGTTGAAGAAATACCATCGATAGCTCCTGTATAGGACTTTTCCATGGAGCTGATCGACACTGGTAAGCCTGTTGTAATTTCGGGCGTGGGATGCTGTGGCAGCAGTTGATCGATCTCACTCGCTCGCTGCGTCGGCAGGCGCGTCAGCACATCTTTGAGATACGCATAAGGATCATGCCCATTCATGCGGGTTGACTGAATCAAGCTCATGATCGCAGCTGCCCGCTTACCGCTGCGTAGCGACCCGGCGAACACCAGTTCGAGCGTCCAAGTGCCCACGGCCCTACTGCAGCCCAAATGAGCGAATTTACCCCTTATCTCGGCATCCCCCCAAGAGATCCTGCGGCTTGCCAAATGAAAAGTCAGGCACTAAGGTAGCGCCCTCTAACGACTGGCCCTGGACTTTGGGTGAGCGGTAGCGGCTACAGACAAAAAATCAGATGGCAGCGCACCCTCCTTTGGCGAGTACTTCACCGCACAAAGATAGCGCTGTCCCACTGTCAAGGTGCCCGAGGCTCTATAGAGCTTTCCTTGAAAGTAACAATCACAAGAAAGGAAGCCCGTGATGACGAATGCTAGTGCTAGCGCGACTGTCACCAACAGTTTGGCAACACCCCACGCCCAACGGATGAGCACCTACGTGTTCGCGCTGTTTTTCATCCTCGGCAGCATCACCAGCCTTAACGATGTCCTGGTGCCAAAACTCAAGCACCTCTTCAGCCTCAGCTATACCGAGGCCATGCTTGTGCAGTCGTCATTCTTTTTTGCCTATTTCATTTTCGCCATACCCGCAGGCCTGCTCATTTCGCGAATCGGCTACATGRGAGCGGCCGTCCTCGGGTTGCTGCTGATGGCTGGTGGATGCCTGCTCTTCATTCCTGCCACCCAGTCCGCATTGTTTCCAGCCTTCCTCGGCGCCCTCTTTGTGCTTGCGATTGGCGTGACAACCGTTCAGGTCGTTGCGAACCCGCTGCTTTCACTACTCGGAACCGCCGCAATGGCCCCCAGCCGCCTCACCCTCGGCCATGCGTTCAATTCGCTGGGAACCACGGTCGCTCCCTACCTGGGTGCCATACTGATCCTGGGCTCCCTCAATGCGGTAGATACCTCCGCATTGTCGCCAGCAGAACTGACGTCCTTCCTGTCGCAGGAAGCCAGCGTGATCAGCAACACCTATGCAAGCATTACGCTCTTCATCTGCATGGTCGCCTTGATCGTCTGGCTGAAAAGAAATGAGCTGCAACCGTCAACAAGACCTGAACGTCTCAATCCTTCTATTGGGGTGGCGCCCTGGTTGGCCGCTTTATCGGCTCGGCGCTGATGCGCACTTTCGCGCCCGGGAAACTGCTGGCCTTTGCCGCCACGGCAGTCATTGTGCTGTTGACGATCTCTGCCACCACACAAGGCGTTGTTGCCGGATGGTCGCTGCTGGCCGTCGGGCTGTTCAACTCCATCATGTTTCCGACGATCTTTACCCTTGCGACCGCAGGGCTCGGTCATCGCGCGGCGGAAGGTTCGGGCCTGTTCTGTTGCGCCATTGTTGGCGGGGCATTTATTCCGCCATTGACAGGGTATGCGGCCGACCTCTCGACGCTCGCGATGGCATTGAGCGTGCCAGCGACCTGTTATGCCGGCATCGCAATCTACGGTTGGTATGCCCGCGCTCCGAAGCACTAGCATTCCCTGGCGCGGCTAGCCCATTGGTAGAAGCTAACGATCAGATTCAACCGCTTGTTCGCCGTGCCAGGATCGAGCCCCAGCTCGCCTTGTAGTGGTCTAATGAAACTTAACGTCGTGTCAGGGATTAATTGACCACTACACTCAGTCTGATAATGGGCGCTGATGACCGAAGCTAAAAGTGGAGCACGGGTTTGGTAATTCGATGACGACCGAATCTTTATGTAATTCGCACGATCTGCCGAGGTCTGAGGCGTTCCAAAACGACTACCTGTTGAAGTTTCTGAGCGCAGAGTCCGAATCACGGTGACTTAACCGAACGCTTACGATTACCAGGGGGCGTGTGCTGGACAATGGGATGATGACCTGAAGGCAGAGCGCGGCTCCGAAGCTGTCGAGTTTTGGCTTTTTGCGCAGTGACACCCGGGTAGCCGATCTGCTACATATCGGCAAGTTGGACTTGATCTCTACCATTTGATTTTGCACTGTACATCGCGGTATCGGCACGCCGAATGAAGGCGTCAAACGATTCTGATGGAATCCATGTTGCAACGCCGAAGCTACAAGTCGCCTGTCCAATATCATCAAATGGTAGGGTGTTTATTAGAGCTCGAAGCTTTTCTGCCAGCAGCCTTGTATCGTTCAGTTCGCTATCCGGGCAGATCAATGCAAACTCTTCTCCGCCTGTTCTGCACAGCAGATCGGTTTTGCGTGTTGCCGAACGTATTCGTGTGCACAACGACTTCAGAACGTTATCACCACACTGATGGCCCCAGCGGTCGTTGATGTGTTTGAAGTGATCGACGTCAAACATGATCAGCGACAGAGGTCGGTATTGCACGTTAGCCTCGATGAGCAAGTGCTCCATCAACTCTTCGAAGTATCGGCGGTTATAGACTCCGGTCAGGTGATCGGTAATGTTCAACAAACGCAAGTCTTGCGTGCGCTCATCAACCAGCAAGAGGGCGCGGGCGCGCTGCGTAATCAGCAAGTACACCATCAAGGTCAGCAGCAGCGACAACCCTGCTCCGAACACGACAATTAGGCTGATGGACAGTGCGTAGCTGTTGGCGACCAGAAATGTTGAGCTGGGTCGAAACTGGATCAAGTAATTTTGGTCGGCTACTTTCAGCAGCCGCTGCGTGTACAGCGCTGAAGGGGCCGCGGGGGCCAAGCTCTGATAAATGCTTTCCCCTTGATGCTGCGTGTCGATCAATGAAAGCGTCACGTTCAGTCGTTGCAGACTTGGTAATGGAATGCCTTGTTCCATCAAAGAAGCCAAGCGTACGCTGGAGACAACGAACCCCTGCAAATTATCATCGTTCAATGGAACCTCAGGGGGCTTCTGGAATACAGGTGCGACAAAGAAAACCCCCGACTGCCCATTGGTCATTTTCAACGGTTCCGACACAACTATTTGACGTGTTTGTCGTGCCTTGCTCATCAAGGCTTGGCGACCCGGGCGAGCTAGAATATCCATGCCGGGTATGATCTTTACGTCATCGCGCTTCAATAAGTAGAGCAATATCCAGTGTTCCGGCCGGCTGGTGAGGGGGACTCTTTCACCGGTGACGGGATTAATTTCATGATAAGAAAAATCACTGGTACCGTTGAGGAGCGCCTTAGCGCGAAACGTTTGTAGATCCTTCTCGAGAATCCTTGGCACCCAGCTATAGGCTTCGTCCTCTCCAACTAGAGGCGTAACAAATCCCAGAAACTCCTTTTCAGTGACATCGTCGGCGTTGATAAAGAAACGCCTCACAACGTCTAGTTTCAAGACCTGAGTATTAAAGCGTCGTTGCAGGCGACTGAATCTTTCGTCGACCTCCAGTTGAAAAGCAACGCTAACGGTACGCTGCTCTGCCCCTGCGAACAGAATCAGCACCAAGAACGTGACGGCCACCCCAGCTAGGCACACCAGACCGCAAAGGGTCACGTCTGATGCTTTGAGCGCGTTCTGACGAATAGACATCATTTTGTGTTCCTTGCTCATCGCCAAAAATAGCGTGCAGTGACCTGAAGTACTTTTGGAGTATCGGCACACTTGTCGTTATCTTTATAAATCAGACGTTAGAGCAAGGGGCTTATATTAAGGGCTCCAACCAGTTAACGGTTCAAATCTAGAGCTGTCGTGGCAAATGGGGCTGCGAACAGTTATAGACACGTTCGCCGACCCTCCGCAGGCTTCGGCCGATGTGCATGCGTCAGCCAGTCTGGCAGCGCTCAGGCGAACCCAAGCTTGTGAATGGCAAAGTCGCGCAACCCGCTTTTCTGGAGCTTACTCGATCGGCTGATTTTGGCCGGTTGCTACCCTTCGTGACGGGAAGCAACCAGCCATCAAGCGCTAAGTATTTTGCGACTTGAGCCAGCCTAAGCTTGCAACAGTAGTGCTGGAAGGACGGTATTCACATCCGATCCATCCTGTGTATCCACGATGTTCCAGAGTCGCGAACAATTCAGCAAAATTTAAGATGCCTGTCCCCGGCTCGTGGCGACCTGGGCAGTCCGCAATCTGTACGTGGACGGTTCGGTCATAAAACTGATCCAGAACATTTGCGGCGTCGCCGGTCAAAAGCTGTGCATGGTAAAGATCGAGAATCAGTCCAATACTCGGGAAGGCTTCCAGCACCCGTAGCGCTTTGCTGAAATCCGACATGTAGTACCCCGGGATTTCCTTTGGGCTTATCACTTCAATCAGGGGCCGCAACCCCCGATCTTCAAAATATTTGACTGCATATTCCAAGTTGCTCATGAAACTGGGCGCAGCTGAAACTTGTGCAGTAATCCCAGACATGACGTGCACATTTGAGCAGCCCAACACCTTTGCATACCTGGCGGCCAAGGCTAAACCTGCACGAAACTCTTCTTCCTTGCCTTTCAAACAACCGGTTTCTTCGGTAAAGACCCCGACTAACAGTCAATGGAGTTGAAACGCGCCAAGCCACCGATCTCGGCTGCGAGTCCGAGGGATAAATCCAAACGGCAACCAAAGGTCGTTTATGGCCACTATTCTGACTGCCACGACCAGCTGAAAACGCCCCATTACCGGCATTGCCCTTATGAGGTTCCACAAACAGACGGCTTCCTACCCCCTCGTATTTTTAACCTTTCGCGATCGGACACCCTGATGCAACCTCCAGGACAGTGGTGTCCTCTAGGGCATTACCTCAGAACGTTTTCTGACCTATTCGAGTTGGTAATTCATCTAAATACGGTGCGTGCCATCGGTGTCGACTTTGATCCCTCCTGATCCCGATATCCCTTTCAAATCRCCTGTACCACTGCCTCCGACTATGCAGAAAAACTCATCTGCCCGATCAGTGCCGGTTGTGGAGGCAGAGTGRATGAAATTGAAGGCGCCTTCTTTTCCATTCACCGYACCTTTGAAGCTCTCAATAGCGATGTAACTGCCCGTCCTGGTCGTCTGRTCGAACGCCGCAGTAAAAACTGTTGAGGAAACACCGTCGATAGCACCYGAGTAGCATTTCTCCATGGTGCTGATAGACACTGGTAAGGAGGTAGTAATCTCGGGGGTTGGGCTCAGGCCTATTGGTTTAAAATTCTTAGCAGTAAAAGTGGCTAACGCTTCCATTCACATCCGTCTCTATCCAAATGAGTGAGGTTCTGTTTCTACTCCCCCAGCACAGCACAGAGCCAAAAACGCTTTTCGGAGCTAAGCCTATTTCCATCTATGTGGCAGCAACTCCGAGGTGTCTTCACCGGACTCTTACTTCCGCGCATAGAGAAATGCAGGACGGAAGCCCTTGGCCTGGAACGCTTCCAATTGGCTAGGGGGGCACACCGATCAGGATACACTCCTCGACCAGGGGGCTCAGAAAACGCAATATAAAGCACGCTAAGACAAATGCTGCGGCGGCCGCTGATGGATGTCCACCTCGCGCCATTCTTTAAGTAAGACTTGCCTCCGACGAGGGTAGCGCTCGGGCTTTACTCTCAAAGCAGATATGCGATCAGTCCTAAAGTGACGGAACTCTTGCCGTAGTTCGCACCACCCGGCAAGCATTCGAGCATGATCAAAATAGCCCAGCGCAACGGGCCAAATCGTTCTCTCTGAACTAGCTCCCTTCAGATCTAGATACTTGATTATTACCTTATGCTCGACTCGAATGGCCCTTCGAATCTGCGACAGATCGATGGCCTCTAATTCTGTTTGATCCCCTTTGCCAACCACCAATGAATTGGTATCAAGTGCGGTCCGCAGGTCTTGGGGTAAAACAGAAGCTATTTTTGACAATGCTCCTTTTGCGGCACTACTCAGTTGAAGGTCAGCACGCTCGGACACCCAGCGAGAACCCAAGACAAGGGCCTCTATTTCCTCCTCGGTAAACATCAATGGCGGGAGCATAAAGCCGGGGCGTAAAACGTAACCAAGTCCTGGCTCGCCTTCAATGTTGGCACCTTGCCCCTGAAGCGTTGCGATATCTCTGTAAAGCGTACGAACGCTTATCCCCAGTTCTTTGGCCAAATGATTGCCAGTCACTGGAAAACGATGGCTTCGCAGGGTCTGAATCAGATCAAATAATCTTTCGGTGCGAGACATAAGTGGCTTTGTTGGTGGTGTGATCTCAACGAGATGCTGCCATCATTTGGCAGCAAGTCAAAGAACTGATTGCCATCAAACTCTGGGGAAGGCTACTGAAGGCCATTTGGATCATGCTGATAGCGATGTTCAACGGAAACGACCTGATAGGAAGAGCTTTCCTGGCAGGCTGATGAGAGCAGACGCAACGCACGCATCACTACTGACACTTTCTGTCAGTATGCAGGAAGACAATGGCAGTGTTGATCACTAAACAAGGAGCTAAAACCATGCGTCTTCACTACCATCCCGCATCAACTTGCAGCCGCCGAGTGCTGATGGCCGCACATTACCTCGAAATCAAAGTCGATCTCGTGCTGGTGAATCTGTTCAATGGGGAGCAGAACTCTCCTGAATTTCTGAAACTTAACCCGAATCATCGGGTTCCGGTTCTCGAACATGATGGATTTGTTCTTTGGGAGTCTTACGCCATCATGCAGTACTTGGCGAATATGACCCCTAGCCAAACTATTTATCCCATCGAACCCCGTGGCCGTGCTGACGTTAACCGCTGGCTTTTTTGGTGTGGGCAGTATTTCATGCCGGGCGTCGGCATTCTTAACTGGGAGAACTCGATCAAGTCTTTGGCTGGAATTGGTTCGCCCGACCCCAGTGAGGTCGCTCGCGGAGAGCGGCTTGTGACTGAAGCTGCGAAAATTCTTGATGCGCACCTTAGTAATCGAGAATGGATTTGCGACACCGGTCTTTCACTCGCCGATTTTGCTATAGCCGCGCCACTAGCTGACCAGCACAGCGCCAAATTCCCCGTAACTGATCTGCCCAATCTCCAGCGGTGGTTCATGCAAATCCAGGCGCTTGAGTCTTGGAAGAAGACGGAAGCAGGTGCTCTGTAAGCTAAAGGCGTCCGGTTGGAGCAATGCCTAACTAGGCGTCAGGCATTGCCGTCAGGATGTAGTCCCATTGAGCCTTTATTGACAATTGACGCACTCAATAAAGGCTCAATGATTCTTTCTTGAAACATTGGTGAGGGAGACGCACATGTTTCGACGACCTCACTGTTCGGCCAGGTGTTTCTCAAGGTTGCCTGAACTCTGCGACTCTGGACATCGTTAACCTCGTGAATGACTGTCTGCAAAGACGAATTTACTTCGTAGGTTTAATCCAACTCACTGATGCAGACCACTTTAGGCTGCGTCATGTCCTCATAGGCAAACCGGACACCTTCTCGCCCCAGACTTCCGTACTTGAAGCCACCGAAAGGCATGGCATCAAAACGATAATCGGAAGAGTCATTGATCATCACGCCACCGGCTTGAATTTGCCGCGCCAATTTCAAGGCCTTGGAAAGATCACGTGTGAAGAGTCCCGCATGCAAGCTGTACTCCGGAGTGTTGGCCAGAGCAACAGCATCATCCAGGTGGTCAAAAGGCTCCAGGATGACAACCGGCGCGAAGACTTCCTGCTGCCAAATCCGACTGTTATGGCGTACACGCTCCAGCACGGTCGGCGCATAGCTCCCCACTTCGCGATGGTGCCCACACAGAAGAACGGCCCCCTCGGCCAGTGCTTCATTCACCAACTGTTCGGTACGACGGGCCGCCTGTTCTGTAATCATCGGGCCTACATCCGTTGCTCGCTGGTCAGGATCACCCACTACCAAGGCACGCGTTTGGCTGACAAACCGCTCACGGAAGTCCTCATAAATTGAACTATGTACAAGGATGCGTTGAGTGCCGATGCAATTCTGCCCTGCTGCCCAAAAGGCGCCAGACACGCAGGACTCAACAGTCGGTTCGATATCGCAATCTTCAAGCACGAGAACCGGGGCATTTCCTCCCAGATCCATCGCTAGCTTCTTCAACCCTGCACTACGAGCAATGGCCTCCCCCGTGGCAAAACCGCCCGTAAAGGAAATCATCCGAACTTCGCGAATCTCCACCAATGCTTTACCCAGATCGACGCCACCGGTCGCCGGGGTTACCACTGACGGAGGCAGACCCGCTTCCACCAGGCACTCAACCAGCTTGAGAGCAGACAACGGTGCGAGCTCTGAGGGCTTCAGGATCACAGCATTACCACCGGCGATGGCCGGGCCAAGTTTATGGGCGACCAGGTTCAGCGGATCGTTGTAGGGGGTGATCGCGACGATAAGCCCCAACGGTTCTCGAGTGAACCAGCCTTGGCGCGATTCGGAGCCTTCATATGCCTCAAATGGAATCACTTCCCCGGCGTTACGACGAGCCTCTTCCGCCGATAGCTTCAGCGTATTCACACAACGCTTCACTTCCTTCTCTGCTTGTCGCAGCGTCTTCCCCGCCTCTGCAACAATAAGTTTGGCAAACGCTTCAGCCTCAAGCTCTACACGCCGGGCCGCCTCCTCAAGAATGCGCGCACGCAGGTGACGAGGCATTGCCGCACTCTCACGCACGCCAATTCGCGCACGTTCCAGCAAGCCAGGAACTGCGGCGGCATCGAGGCAAGGGACACTGCCCACCAGGCGACCATCGAATGGACTGAACACATCAATCTGTTTGGCTTCAACAAGCTGGATACTGGCCATGCTGGATACGCTCATGACTATCTCCTGTTATTTGCCGTGGGCGGTGTGGATGGCGACGATGTCCGACAGCAATGCGAAGGCTGTTTCGATGCGCCCTGCCCCAGGCCCGGACACCGTGACAGCTCCCAGCAGTTCGGTCTTGAATGACACTGCATTCGTAGCACCGCTGATTCCGGCAAGAGGATGTGTGTTCGACAGTAACCGAGCTTCCACACTCGCTCGAACCGAGCCATCTGCTTCACGATCGGCTGAGCCAATCAGTTTCCAGCTAGCGCCATTGGCACTTGCCTGGGCAATATCTTGTGCGCTGATATTGCTGATACCCGAGCACGCTACATCGCTGACATTCAGTCGTGCGTTGAGCAGTTCGTTGGCCAGGATCACCACCTTGAGGCGTACGTCAAACCCTTCCACATCGGCGGTTGGATCTGCCTCGGCGTAGCCGAGCTGTTGCGCTTGTACGACGGCATCGTTGAACGCCAGGCCGTCTTTCATCCGGGTGAGCACGTAGTTGGAAGTGCCGTTCAGGATGCCTTCGAAGCCTTGCACGTTGGCGCCCGCCAAGGCCTGCCTGGCCAGACGAATCACGGGGGTGCCACTCATCACCGCCCCCTCGTATTCGAAGGCGACCTGGTTGCGCCGGGCCAACGCTTTGAGCTCGGCACCGTGCAGCGCAATAGGTCCCTTATTGGTGGTCACTACATGAATGCCGCTTTCCAAGGCCCAGCGGCAAAAGGTAGTGGCGGGCTCGCCATCCACCGGATTGGTGAAAGTGGCTTCTGCGATGATGTCTGCACCGGAATGCTTGATCACGGTTTCGTTGAAGGCCTCAGCATTGCCGCCGGGCAGTTGAGCGAATGCGCCCTTCTCAACCGGCAGCGCCACCAACTGCTTTGCATCCAGACCGTCTTTGGCAACGATTGAGCCGAGGAACAGATCGGTGACACCGACAATTTTAATGGTGAAGCCCAGGGCCTCTTTCCACTCGGCATTACGATCGGCGACCAATTGGGCGAAGCCACGGTTCACGCCACCAAACCCTACCAAGGCAATTTTGTACTCAGTCATAAGCGCTGTTCCTATATTGATGTTGTTCGTTAGGAACATCCTAAGAGCCGGGCTTTGGCAGTTGAATATGGCAGAGTGCTGTATTAATTGAGCGTTTTGCCCAAGCACGATGTTGTCAAAACACCGCAGAAAGGACGAACGATGTCACGGTGTTTTCCACCCCCGGCATGGCCGCGATTTCCTTCCACACGAGATGGACGCGTTCAGGTGTGGCGGCATTCACACGCAGCATTAAATCGAACTCACCACTGAGTACTTCACATTGCACGACTTCGGGAATGGAGCGCAGCGCAGTCAGTACTTCTTCGCCACGCATGCGGTCGTAGCGGTAGACAAAGATCACCGCGCTGATAAGCGACGTAGGCCGCCGCGACTCACCGAGAAGAACCGTATAGCCCTGGATCGCACCGTCGCGCTCAAGACGCTCGATGCGCTGGCGCACCGCATTGCGCGACAAGTTGATCTTGGCACCCAGTTCGATATGGGCTATTCGCGCATTGGCGGTAAGTTCGGCCAGTATGCGTTCGTCCAACGGATCTAGAATGCGCTTCATGCAGACCTCTGCAGCGCCAGACGAAGAGCCTGGCACAGACCGTCAAGATCGCCCTTGGCCAGGTACGGTGGTTGCGCGCGCACCTCGACAGTGCTCGGAACGCTTGCTTGCCAGACGCCCAGTTCGGCCAACAGCGCCGCTGACTTGGCCGGCGCAATTTGCCCGAAGGTGACCATCGGCGCGCCCAGGCTGCGTCGATGAAGCCTGCCGGCCAGTACACCGACAGCGGTGTGAGGATCGATGGCCGAGCCTGTCTCTCGGAACAGTTCGACTACTTCATCGCGCACCTGGGATTCGTGTACGGCATAGGAATCGAAGAGTACTCGAGCACGCAGCCATTGCTGGTTGCCGACGCTCATTTCTCCGCAACTTTCAAAATGCTCCATCAGTGCTTTTGTTGAGCAGCCATCGTGCTCGTAAATCTCCCAGATAAACCGCTCCAGGTTGGAAAACAACGAGAAGTCCATCGCCGGCGACACGGTTCGATTAGTCATCCGGGTGGAGTAGCGATTGCAATGAAAAAACTGGTGCAGGGCATCATTGCTGTTGGTGGAAATGATCACCTGATTGATCGGTAATCCCATTTTCTGCGCAATGTAACCAGCGTAGATTTCGGCCGAGCTGGCAGCTGGAACGCTAAAGCCAACGGGACGCGAGCCACCGCCCAGTTGCAAGGCCGCGTGGAAGTAAAAAACGATCTGGGCCAGGACGCCGATCCAATTGGTCGAGTTGAAACAGACCGGCAACACTCCATCCACCGGCCACTCACGCAAGAGCCGGGAGACCAGCGTCTGGCAATCATCGAAATTACCGTCAACCGGAAACAGCTGAACCCGCTGCGGGTCGGCTGCCTGCAAGGCACTGAGTTGCTCAGGTGCAAGCCCGTCGCGCGGATACAGTATTGCCATGCGGGCGGCCGGGCAGTTAGCAAAGGCTTCAAGCGCCGCGACGCCGGTATCACCGTTAGTTGCACCGACCACCAACGCTTCTTTACCGATCTCCGTCAGGAAATGGTCGACCAGGCGCGACTGCAATTGCGCGGCGAAATCCTTGGAAGAACCGGTCGGACCATGAAACAGCTGGAGTATCCACTCGTTGTGCCCGATTTGCTCAAGCGGCGTAATAGCGCGGTGCTTGAATTGTTGATAGCTGTCACTGAGCAAGGCACGCAGGGTGCTTTCGTCTATGGAAGAGCCGACAAAAGGCGAAATCACTCGCCAAACCAACTCATCAAACGGCAGCCACGACCAGCCAGCAATCTGTTTCTCGGTAAAGACAGGCAAACTGGCTGGGACATAGAGACCACCATTTTCGGCGAGCCCCGACAGAACCACACTGCGAAAATCAGCACGCATGTCGCCGCCGCGAGTGCTTACATAATCCATGGCAACTCCAAATCAGTTTTACAAAAGGCGATGGGCTTGCGCCACCAGCCAGGTAGAAAAATGTGCGGCATCAGGCGATAGCACTTCGTTCTGTTCGTGCACCAGATAAAAGGATTCGCTTGCCTCGATTCGGTGATTGAATGGTGCAACCAATTGCCCACTCTTAAGCAAATCCTCGACCACCGAAGACCGTGCCAGCGCAACGCCCTGCCCCAATTCGGCCATGCGGATGGTGGAAATCAGCGTGTCAAACTGAAGGCCACGGGAGTAGTCGACGTCGTCTGCTCCAACTCGCTTCAACCAGTAACCCCAACCTTCTTCGTACCCCAACACGTGAAGCAGTGAATGGTTCATCAAGTCGCGAGGCTCATGTATGGGTGAACTGGCCATGAGCGTTGGGGAGCAAACAGGCTGAAGGATGTCCCAAGTCAATCGCTGAGCTTGCAAGCCCGACCACTCACCGCATCCCCAGCGAATCTCCAGGTCATCCTCGCCGTCCGGTTCTTTCACCCAAATATTGCTGATATATCGAATATCAATCTGGGGATACTCCCGACAAAAATCTGCGAGTCGGGGGGCCAACCAATAGTGAAGAAAGGAAAGGCTGCCACGCACCTTCAAATGTCTTCGATTGCGCTGGCCGAAAATCTCGTTTGTGCCGACTGCAAGGCGACTGATCGCGTCTTGTACGACAGGCAGGTACGACTGCCCTTCCTCGGTCAAGCCAAGTCCTCGAGGTAAGCGCTTGAACAGCGCCACACCGAGGTGACTTTCTAACTGACGGATCTGCTGACTCACAGCCCCTTGAGTCAAATGGAGTTCTTCCGCCGCGTGGGTAAAATTTAAACAACGCGCCGATACTTCGAATGCCCTCAACCAGTTCAAGGGTGGTAGTGACTTTTGACTCATCGGCGCAACCTCATCAGGGCTTTAACTATGCTCAATCATTGCCTGAGAAATTCACGCGGTGCCAGAGGAATGAACAGCGGCGGCTAAAGCCAACCGCTCTGCTCTCTTGTTTCGAGTGACCCAGTAGACGAAATAACACCACGCGATAAAGGGCAGTCCGAAGTAAAGTGCCACTCGCTGCTCAGGATCAAAAGCGATACCCACACAGGCCAGCAAGCAACACAACAGCGCACCGATAGGCACCCATGGATAGCCGCGTACACGGAAATGCAGGTCTTCAACTCGTCCGCCATTAGCAACGTATTGACGACGGAACGCGATCTGGCTGGCAGCAATGCTCATCCACACGACTACGACCGCCAGACCGGAAATGGACACCAAGGCCAAGTAAACCGTATCAGGGGCAAACACACTGCTGAGCAGAGAAGCCACTGCGCCCGCCATACTAAGCACGATGGCGTTCACCGGTGTGCCACGACTGGAGAGCCTGGCGTAGCGCTTAGGCATATGTCCTTGATCGCTCAATGTCCACAGCATGCGCGATGCTGCATACAGCCCCGAGTTAGCGGCGGAAATCAGTGCCGTAAGAATGACGAAGTTCATAATGTCGGCAGAGTATGGGATGCCAATCAGCTCAAACACCATGACGAACGGACTTTCTACAAGCCCCGCTTGCTCTCGTGGCAGTAACGTCGCAAGGACGAAAATGGTCCCCACGAAGAACAGCGCCAAACGTACCACTGTCGTGCGGATTGCCTTGGGCACGCTCGTTTGTGGATCTTGCGCTTCACCTGCCGCAATCCCGATCAGCTCAGTTCCCGAAAAGGCGAAGGAAACAGCCAGGAGGGTCATTGCAATGGGTAAAAACCCGGTGGGAAAAAGCCCCTCACGTGTGAAGTTGGAAAGTCCCGCACCCTGCAAACTCTGTACTTGAATAAGACCGAAAATTGCCGCTCCGCCGATCACAATGAATGTGATAACGGTCAGCACCTTAATCAGCGAAAGCCAAAACTCAGTCTCCGCAAACCACCGAACGGAGACAACATTGCTTGAGAACACTGCGATGGCAAATAGCGCGCTCCAAATCCAGACGGGTGTATCAGGAAACCACCGAACCATCAGTATGCCCGCAGCTGTGAACTCTGAACCGATAGCTACTGCCCAAGTGAGCCAGTAAAGCCAGGCCACTGTATAGCCTGTGCCTGGGCCCAGGTATCGTGTTGCATAACTACTGAAAGATCCGGTTTCTGGCATCTGTACAGCCAACTCACCGAGACAGACCATGACTAAATACACCATCACTGCCCCGATGATGTAAGCAATCACTGCACCGAGCGGCCCTGCCTGATTAACCGTATAACCGGAGGTAAGGAATAACCCCGTACCGATCACACCGCCCAGTGCCAACATAACGATGTGGCGTGTTTGCATTTCCTTTTTGAAACGCGAGTTTGGGTCGGACTGATGATCTTCAATATGCGTGGACATAGTTTTATTCTCATGAAATGTTCGGACAAACGCCTTATAACTGGCTGTTGGGCAGTACAAATTTGTCGTCGCTGGATTTTATTATTTTCATTCTTCATGAAGGGCTTAAGATGAATCTCGAGCGTCCTGCCCGTATTCAGATTTCTACCTCAATGAAACGTTGGGCACTATCAGCGTTAAAGCTCGTATCACCATGTTTACCTCGCACTAAAGCGAAAGCTTGTTTTAGGTCAGCCAATAAATCTGTTGAATCTTCAATACCTACGGATATTCGAACCAAACCTTCGGAGATTCCAAGTGCCTGACGTTCTTCCAAGGTATTTTCCACGTGACTGGTCGTCCGAGCCGGCCCATAGATGGTCTCGACAGCGCCCAGATTACCCGCCCGATGCGCATATCTGAGCAGCGGTAGCAAACGAGTCACTGTGTCCATGCCTCCTTTCAGCACGAAGCTGACGATGGCGCCGAATCCGTTCATTTGCGAACGAGCGATGTCATGACCTGGATGTTGAGGCAACCCCGGATAGTTCACCGACTCAACCAGCGGTTCGGTACAGAGGTACTCGGCCAAAAGCTTCGCGCTCGCCTGTTGCTGGCGAACACGCAGAGCCAGAGTCTTGATGCCTCGGATGATTAGATACGCCGAAAAAGGATCCAGCGAGGCACCATTGATTTCACGGTAATGGCGAACTTGAGACATCAAATGCTCGGCGCCGCAGACCACACCACCGAGGACATCACCATGACCGGACAGGAATTTGGTCGCGCTGTGCACAACCACATCAACGCCTAAGGCGAGCGGGTTCTGATTCAGAGGCGTCGCGAATGTATTGTCCGCAACAACCAAAGCGCCCACTCGCTTGGCCGCTGCCACAAGGCGCCGAATATCAACGATTTTCAGCGTTGGGTTCGTGGGTGTTTCCAGGTACAGGACGTTGCAGCCTTTAGCGATTTCCTGCTCAAGCGCCATAGTGTCGAGCGTATCGCAAAGGGTTACCTCCACACCCATGCGTGGAAGAAACTCCTCAAAAATTTTGTTCGTWCCGCCGTAGCTGTCACGCGTAGATATCACACGCTGCCCATAGGACAGGAAGGTGTGCAGTACACCGCTGATCGCGGCCATTCCGGTACTGAAAGCTACGGCCGACTCTGCGTTTTCGAGCTCACAGAGTTTATCTTCCAAGACGCAGACAGTGGGATTGCTCATCCGGCTGTAAATGAAGCCGGGCTCCTTTCCCAATGCCACGTCATACCACTTATCGATATCGTCATAGCCATAGGCAGCACTGACCACGATGGGTGTCTGCGTCGCATTGTAGGGATGTTGAACCTGCTCTCCTCCCCATACCACTCGAGTCCCCATCCCAATGTCTGAAGCCTGGACGGCGCGTTTCTTATTTTCCATAAAGTTCTCTCGCATCAAGGGAAACACAGCCGTGTTCCAAGTGGGCTTGGGAGGACTATATGGAAAGCTCATGCTTGTGAAAAATCATGATATCCGGGAGTAAGGGGTACTTTTTTTAATGGCTGGGTACCGGGTGCCCTGACCATCCATTCACATGCCCATGCGCATTGAGTGAATTGAATTACCTATGACAGATGCCCTCTTTGCTGCGCGCCCTTCCCCACTACACGTGCTGCCATCTGCCACCAATCGAATAGCTTCCCTGACTGCCCGGCAGGCAGCATACGGAACTGCTAGTGTTAATCCGCATGCCGTCAAAGTCCCTGCAGTCGGGTGGGTGTGAGCCGCCGTTTTGTTCATGACCGAGTGCTGCACCTGCCGCTGCTGTTCGTTGGCAGTGGTGTAACCCAAGATCTTCCTAATCCATCGAATGGCGCTTAATCCAGGAGAAAAATCATGGCGAAGGTACTGGTTCTCTATTACTCAATGTACGGTCACCTCGAAACGATGGCTGGAGCAGTGGCCGAAGGCGCACGATCCGTACCTGGCACCGACGTGACGCTCAAGCGTGTTGCTGAAACCATCCCGGCCGAACAGGCAGCAGCCATCGGCGTCAAACTTGACCAGAAGGCACCGGTGGCGACACCTGACGAGCTGGGCAATTACGATGCAATCATCTTTGGTACACCGACGCGCTTCGGCAATATGGCGGGACAGATGCGCACGTTTCTCGACCAGACCGGCGGACTGTGGATGAGCGGCGCGCTGGTCGGGAAAATCGGCAGTGTCTTTGCATCGACCGGCACCCAGCACGGTGGCCAGGAAACCACGATTACGTCGTTTCACAGCACACTCCTGCATCAAGGGATGGTCATCGTGGGTGTGCCTTACACCTGCGCAGGGCTGACCAACATGAGCGAGATCACCGGCGGTACGCCCTATGGCGCGACCACCCTGGCAGGCGCTGACGGTAAACGGCAACCGTCAAAAAATGAACTGGATATTGCGCGTTTCCAGGGGAAACACGTCGCTGAGCTTGCAATCAAGATCGCGGGTTAATGCAAGCACCTGAATGGGCGCGTATTGCAGGACACGAGCTAGCCTGTGTAAGGCCGGGGCGGACTTCACCACCGCGCCGCTGATACTCGCGGGTGGCTTGGCGATTCTAGAGAAAGCCTTGCGCGTCGGGAGTCATTGAAGACGACGTAAGCGTTGTTGGATTCAGAGGAGCGACGTTCCAGTGAGGTCGCTCCTCATTACCCATGCCGCTCATACACCTCCAGCTCAAGCATCGCGCATACAACATTGCGGCAGCGCACCTGCGGGCTATCGATAGCACCTCGTAACACACCTCAATGATGAAAAACCGCTCCCACAGAGCCATCGCTCGCTACCGGAGTGAGCGTCAACAATCTGTTATTTTTTTGAAACACCTTCTCAACCGCTAATCAGTTAGTCCGGTTTTTTGACACATCCCCGATATGCGGTCATAACTTTTGCACTCCGCTGGGTCAAACCACGGTGGCTGTCGATGGAATATTGGCATCTTCCGAGGTTCTTGCCTGATACGGAGATAAGCTCATGATTTTCAATGTACAAAATTTTGGCGCCAAAGGAGATGGCATCACTGACGACACAGCGGCGATACAAAGTGCAATTGATGCGGCGGCCGCCGCAGGCGGGGGGCAGGTTTACGTACCGACCGGAACCTATATCGTTTCGGGAGGAGTGGAACCTTCCGACGGTTGCCTGATGCTCAAGAGCAACGTCTACCTGTACGGCGACGGCATGGGCGCTACCACCGTCAAGGTGGCTGACGGCTCCGACACCAAGATCACCGGAGTCATCCGCTCCGCCTATGGCGAGGAAACCCACGACTTCGGCGTCAGCAAGCTCACCATTGACGGCAACCGTGACAACACTACGGGCAAGATCGACGGTTGGTTCAACGGCTACATTCCCGGGCAAGCAGGCTACGACTCCAACGTCACCCTCGACAGCGTCGAGATCAAGGACTGCTCGGGGTACGGTTTCGACCCCCACGAGCAGACCGTCAACATGGTCATCAAGAACAGCGTGTCCCACGGCAACGGCCTGGACGGTTTCGTAGCTGACTTCCTGAGCAACAGCACCTTCGAAAACAACGTCGCCTACGACAACGACCGGCACGGTTTCAACGTCGTGACCAGCACCCACGACTTCACACTCACCAATAACGTTGCCTACAACAACGGCGGCAATGGCATCGTGGTGCAGCGCGGCAGCGAGAACATCCCCTCCCCCAGCAACATCACCATCACCGGTGGCGAGGTGTATGGCAACGGCGCCGAAGGGGTGCTGATCAAAATGTCCAGCGAAGTGACGGTCAGCGGCGTCGACATTCACGACAACACCAGCGCCGGGGTCCGTATCTACGGCAGCAACCACGTCGAGCTTATCGACAACACGCTCCACAGCAATTCCCTGGGCAACCCCGTACCGGAGATCATCATCCAGTCCTACAACGACACCCTGGGTGTGTCCGGCAAGTACTACAACGGCAGCGATAACATCATCCAGAGCAACATCATCACCGGCAGTAACCTGTCGACCTACGGCGTTGCGGAACGCAATGAAGACGGCACTGATCGCAACGCCATCATCGGCAACACCATCAGCCACACCAGCAACGGTGCGACGCTGGTCTATGGCGACGGCAGTTACGTCAGCGACACGGTCCCGATGACCACCGTGCAAGGCACAACTGGCAACGACACCCTGCTGGGCAGCGCCGGCAGCGAGATTTTCTATGGCGGTGCTGGCAACGACACCATCAATGGCGGGGCCGGTGACGACATTCTGGTAGGCGGTGCAGGCATCGACAAACTCACCGGCGGTACCGGCGCCGATACGTTCCGTTTCACCACTCAGTCCGACAGCTACCGCAACGCAACCGCGAGCTTCGATGACACCATCACCGACTTCGATGTCACCCAGGACAAGATCGACCTCGCCGGCCTCGGTTTCACCGGCCTGGGCAATGGCCATGGCAGTACCCTGCAAGTCAGCTACAGCGCCAGCACTAACCGCACCTACATCAAGGACTACGATGCCGACGCCAGTGGCAATCGCTTCGAATTGATACTCTCGGGCAACCTCGCCAGCACTCTGACCGCCAGCAATTTCATCTTCAATCGTGTGCTCACCGGCACCAGCGGCAACGACTCGCTGCTGGGCAGTGATTCGGCCGACACCCTGCTCGGCCTGGCGGGCAACGATAGTCTCAGTGGCGGCGCCGGCGACGACAAGCTCGACGGCGGTGCCGGCATGGACACCCTCACCGGTGGTGCCGGAGCGGACACCTTTGTGTTTTCCAATCGCCTGGACAGTTACCGCAACTACAACACCGGCGGTGCCAACCTTGGCGACCTGATCACCGATTTCGATATCACCGCCGACAAGATCGACCTCTCGGCCATGGGTTTCACCGGTCTGGGGGATGGCAAGAACAACACCGTGTACGTGGCGCTCAACAGTACCGGGACCAAGACTTACATCAAGTCCCTGACTGCCGACGCCGATGGCAACCGCTTCGAAGTGGCACTGAACGGTAACTACCTCGACAAGCTGACCAGCGCCAACTTCGTCTTCGCCACGTCATCATCGACCAACCATGCGCCATTGCTGGCGACGCCTCTGCTGGATCAGAAAGCAGCCGAAAACACCCCGTTCAGCTACGTGGTGCCGGCCACCAGCTTCACCGATCCGGATAATGACAGCCTCAACTACAGCGCCACCCTGTCCGATGGCAGCGCCCTGCCCGCGTGGCTGAGCTTCAATGCCACCAACCTGACCTTCAGCGGCACGCCGACCAGCACCGCATCCGGCAATTACAACGTGCTGATAAAGGCCATGGACCCGGCCGGTGCATCGGCCAGCGATAGCTTCGATCTGGTAGTGGCCAACACCGTCACCGGCACCAACAATGCCGAAACCCTCAACGGCACGGCGGGTGCCGACCTGATCCTCGGCCTCGGTGGCAACGACACGATCAAGGCCGGCGCTGGCGCCGACACCGTCGACGGCGGCGGCGGACGCGACTCGCTGTATGGTGGCGACGGTGCCGACACCTTCCGCTATACCAACCTGCTCGACAGCTACCGCGACTACGACACGGGTGGTATCACGGCCACTGACACGATCTATGACTTCACCGCGGGCGTCGACAAAATCGATGTGTCAGGCCTGGGCTTTGTCGGCCTTGGCGATGGCCACAATGGCACGTTGTACATCACCCTCAACGCGGCGGGCGACAAGACCTACATCAAGTCCGCCGAAGCGGATGCCGATGGTAATCGATTTGAAATCGCCCTCAGCGGCAACTACCTCAACACCCTGACCGCCAGTGACTTCGTGTTTGGCCAGCACGCCCAGCAGGACATCCTCTACCTGCCCACCCTCGGCCAATCCAATGCGCGCCTGCTGCGCATGACAGAGGACGACAATCAGTCCGGCACCTCGATGCTGGTCAACGACCTGGATCGCTACACCCCCTATGACGTGCGCAGCCAGTTCACCGATGCCGATGGCAACGGCATCGACATCGCGGTGGGCGGCAGCACGGTCACCGGCCTGTCGACGCTCAGCGCCGAGGAACTCAAGTTGTGCTGGTGGCTGACCGACACCGACCAACCCGGGGCTGCGCTGTTGCGCGCCGTGACGCTGCTGAGCGAACAGCGCTCCGAACTGCAATCGATCAATAACGTCACCATGGGCATCATTTGGGGCCAGGGTGAGGAAGCCGCTCAGGAGATCGCCCAAGCCACGGACAAAGCAGCGGCAGCAGCGGCCTACAAGGATGCGACCCTAAAGGTGTTTGACTACCTGCATGCCCAGTTCGGCAACTTCGACGTGTACATGATGGAAACCGGTCACTACGAGCAGGACGCGGCGCGCGCCCGTGGCTATTCGGAAGAGAAGATCGCCTCCATCGTCGAGGGGGTTGGCTATGTTCACGCCGCCCAGGAAGCCATTGCCGCCGAGCGCGCCGACGTCAAGCTGGCGGTGGACTACAACGACCTCCCCTTGCGACACGAAGTCGATCCGCTGACGTATCCCGACGACGTCTGGCACCTGCACGAGGAATCGGCGGAAATCGTCGGCCAGCGCCTGGCCGACTACATCGCCAATGACTTTGGCTTCCAGGGCAACCCCAACGACAACAACAGCGTGCAGGACATTTTCGACAACAACCGGACGATGATTTCCGGTACCGACCAGGCGGATACCCTGGTGGGCAGCTCGGGCAACGACACACTGGATGGCGGCCTGGGCGCCGACACCATGACCGGTGGCGATGGTAACGACATTTATGTGGTCAACAACGTGCTCGACCGCGTGGTGGAAAGCAACACCTCGACCTCGCAGATCGATACGGTACAGGCCTCGGTCAGCTGGACCCTGGGCGCCAATCTCGAGAACCTGGTGCTCACCGGCGTGTCGGGCATCAACGGCACCGGCAATGAGCAGCACAACTTCATCACCGGCAATGCCGGCAATAATGTGCTCGATGGTGCCGCAGGGGGCGACAGCATGAGCGGCGGCGATGGCAGCGACACTTACTATGTCGACAACGCCGACGACATCGTGATCGAGATCAACAGCAATGCGCTGTCCGGTGGGATCGACAGCGTGCACAGCAGCCTGGCGGCCTATACCCTCGGCAACAACGTCGAGCATCTGTATATCGATAGCACTGGCGCCGCCAATGGCACGGGCAACGCGTTGGACAACACGCTGTTCGCCGGAGCCGGCAACAACGTGCTGGACGGACGCGAGGGCAATGACACGGTGTCTTTTGAACGCGCCGCGTCTGGCGTTACCGTCAACCTCTCGACGTCAGCGCAGCAAAACACCGTGGGTTCCGGGCTCGACACCGTGAAGCTCTTCGAAAACCTCACGGGAAGCGCCTACGCCGACACTCTGTCGGGTAGCAGCGGCGCGAACGTTCTGAACGGTGGTGCGGGCAACGATACGTTGGTGGGCGGTTCGGGCAATGACCGGCTGATCGGCGGTGCCGGCACCGACAACCTCACCGGAGGCACTGGCGCGGATACCTACGTGTTTGATGCGCTGTCGGACATGGGCGCCGGCGCTTTACGCGATGTGATCAACGGTTTCAAGAGCACCGAGGGTGATCATCTGGACTTCTCCGGCCTGGACGCCAACCCGCTGACCACTGCTATCGACGCCTTCACCTTCATCGGCGCCAACGCCTTCGACCCTGCCGACGCCACCGGCCAACTGCGCTTTGCCGATGGCATTCTCTATGGCAGTGTCGATGCCGACGCCGCCCCCGAGTTCGAAATCACACTGGTGGGCGTCACGGAGTTGCACGCCAGCGATTTCACAGCCTGAGTTACGCCCAAAAGGGATTTGCAGTGCTCGAAAAATCGAGGACAGCCACAGGTCAAAATGCAGGAGCGGGCTTGCCTGCTCCTGCATTTTGCATTCTGGTACGGGGGCAGGCGTCAATTTCGCCAGCGAGAAAAAAACTCGGTCAAGGTAGGTTTTGGAAAGGTGATCCAACCCCTGCCCTTCAGTCCTTGCTCGATTTGGGTATCGCAATACGGCTACTGGTCTTGACCTCGCGTAATGCCAGGCTGGACTGGATGGAGGCAATACCCACCTGGCGCCTGAGCACCTGCTCGATAAAGTCACTGTAGCTATCAAGATCCTCTGCCAACACTTGCAGCACGTAGTCGGCATCCCCGGTGATCTTGTGGCAGGACAACACTTCGGGCAACTGCGCAATCACCGCCTCGAAGTCGTCGGGGGCGTGATCGGCGTGGGTGGAAAAACGGATGTGCACGAACGCCATGATGTCCAGCCCCAGCATTCGTCGATCAAGGTTAGCCTGATAGCCCTTAATCACTCCCGCCTCCTCCATTCTCTTACGCCGCCGCCAGCAAGGCGTAAGGCTTAACGACAGGCGCTCACTGAGCTCGGCGTTGGAGATACTCGCATCCTCCTGCAGCAATGCGAGAATCGCCAGGTCGGTGTCGTCGAGACTGATGCGCTTGGATGTTTTTTTCTGCATTGCGCCATTCCTGAGTAAAACCTCCCGCAATATCTACCAAACACCGAAAACAAAGCAAAGAAATCGCATCCGTACCAGAACAAAATATTTGTACTGGCTCACATCAACGGATGCGCACAATGTTTACAGTTTTCAGTGATTCCCACCGTTTGCACCACGGCACCGAATTGAAAGACGGCGTACTCAAGCCGTCCTTCGAACAGCCCAGTCGGGCCGATACCGTCCATCATCGGGTCAAGCAGGTCGGGCTTGGTCAGGTCATCGAACCGCGAGCCTTTGACCGGTCGTGCTATGTCAACGCGCACAGCGAGCGCTACGTAACCTTTCTTGAATCGGCCTGGTCTGAATGGAGCGCAACCGGACGCACCCACGATGCCTTGCCGCTGGTATGGCCAGTGCGCGATCTGGCTAACGAGCATGTGCCGACTTACATCGACGGCAAGTTGGGTTTCTACGCCATGGACGCCGGCTCCCCGATTACCGCCACCACATGGCAAGCGGTAAAAACCAGCGCCGATATCGCGCTGACCGGGCTGGCGCTGATCGATGAAGGCCACGACAGTGCTTTTGCCCTGTGCCGTCCGCCCGGCCATCACGCAGCACGTGAATACATGGGCGGCTATTGCTATCTCAACAACGCCGCCATTGCCGCACAGCACGCCATTACCCAAGGCGCCAAACGTGTCGCGGTACTGGACGTCGACTTTCATCATGGCAACGGCACCCAGAACATCTTCTACGGGCGCAGTGACGTCATGTTTGTCTCGCTGCACGGCGAACCGACGGTGTCCTATCCGTATTACTCAGGCTACAGCCACGAAGTCGGCGCCGGCCACGGCGAAGGTTACAACCTCAACTACCCGTTGCCGAAGAACACCACCTGGGAAAGCTATCGCAACGCCCTGCTCCACGCCTGCAAGAAACTTCAGCAATTCGCCCCTGAAGTGCTGGTTATTTCACTCGGCGTCGACACATTCAAGGACGACCCCATCAGCCACTTTCTGCTGGAAAGCGACGATTTCATCGGCATCGGCGAGCTGATAGCGGGCGTGGGCTGCCCCGCCCTGTTCGTGATGGAGGGCGGCTACATGGTCGATGAAATCGGGATCAATGCGGTCAACGTGCTGCACGGTTACGAGAGCAAACGCACCTGAGTCATCCCCTGAATCGCAGCGTTTCAACTATTGAATCGGAGAATAAAAACATGACTCTTTTTATAGACGTCGATCATGCCGCACGCCTGTTCGCCAAGGTGGGAATCCGTCTGGCAATACGCGAAATGGCGGCTTACATCGAAGCTGACTACTCACGCTGGGTGCAGTTTGATAAGTCGCCGCGCACCGCCAATCATTCGGCCGAAGGTGTGATCGAGTTGATGCCGACCGACGACGGCCAACAGTACTCGTTCAAATACGTGAACGGTCACCCGGACAACGGTCAAAGCAATTTGCTGACGGTCATGGCCTTCGGTGTCCTGGCCGACGTCCACAGTGGCTATCCAACCTTGCTCAGCGAACTGACGCTGACCACGGCCGTGCGCACTGCCGCGACCTCCGCCCTGGTCGCGCAGTCCCTGGCGCGCCCGGGTGCAAGCGCCATGGCAATCATCGGCAATGGCGCCCAGAGCGAATTTCAAGCCATCGCCTTCTACGAAATGCTGTCCATCAAGGAAATCCGCATTTTCGATATCGATCGCGACGCTTCACTTAAGTTGAAGCACAACCTAGCCGCATTCCCGGATATCGAGGTGATTCTGGCCAACTCGGTACAGGACGCGGTCAAGGGTGCGCACATCGTCACCACGGTCACTGCGGACAAGGCCTATGCAACGATTCTGACGCCCGAGATGATCGAGC
Organism: Pseudomonas sp. 05N433; assembly: GCF_056396925.1. Taxonomy (NCBI): domain Bacteria; kingdom Pseudomonadati; phylum Pseudomonadota; class Gammaproteobacteria; order Pseudomonadales; family Pseudomonadaceae; genus Pseudomonas; species Pseudomonas sp. 05N433. The sequence continues at coordinate 29,186 of NZ_JBFTML010000066.1, forward strand.
CCGGCATGCATATCAATGCCGTCGGCGGTGATTGCCCTGGGAAAACCGAACTGCACGCCGACATCCTGCGCAATGCCCGGGTCATCGTTGAGTTTGAGCCTCAAACCCGGATTGAAGGCGATATTCAACAACTGGAGGCCGACTTTCCCGTCGTCGAATTCTTCCGGATTGTTCAAGGTGAAGTCGCGGGCCGTGAGAACGACGCCCAGGTCACGGTTTTCGATTCCGTGGGTTTTGCACTCGAAGACTTTTCGTCACTGCGCTACGTGCACGACCTTGCGCGGGAGCATGCCATCGGTGAGCGCATCCATCTGGTGCCGACGCCTGCCAACATAAAAAACCTCTATCAACTGCTTGATCAGCAGCCAGCAGTTCCCTCGCGCCTGCGCACAGTCAGCTGATCGCCATAGGTGAGGCCTCCTGAGCAAAGTGCCAAGGGGCTACTCACCGTGTGACCGGACGAGAAACCCTGCCACACGCAAACCACCACCGTCAGTAGCCGTTGCATCTCTAACAAGAACGCTAGACACCCACTTTCTGCCAAAACTCAAAAACATAAAATCAAGAGGTTTTGTAATGAAAACGACTCCGTCCGGGCTGCCTGAACAGCCCGCGCTGCAGCGCACCCTCAGCAATCGTCACATTCAGTTAATGGCCATGGGAGGCGCCATTGGTACAGGGCTGTTCATGGGCTCCGGGAAGATCATCGCCCTTTCCGGCACGTCGATCATCCTCATCTATATGATCATCGGCTTGTTCGTCTACTTCGTCATGCGCGCCATGGGCGAACTGTTGCTCTCCAACTTAAACTTCAAAAGCTTCGCGGATTTTGCCGGTGCCTACCTTGGCCCGCGAGCAGCATTTTTTCTCGGTTGGTCGTACTGGCTGAGTTGGAGCGTCGCGGTAGTGGGTGATGCCGTGGTGGTCGGCGGCTTCTTTCAATACTGGTTCCCTGATGTACCCGCCTGGATACCGGCCATCGGCGTGCTAATGACGCTGTTTGCCTTGAATGTGCTGACGGTCAGGCTTTTCGGTGAAGTGGAGTTTTGGTTCGCGATCATCAAGATCATAGCCGTCGTCACCTTGATTGGCGTCAGCATGGTGCTGATTGCCAGCTCCTTCGTCTCACCCAATGGCGTCACTGCCTCCCTGAACCACCTGCTGGATAAACAGGCAGCCTTCCCCAACGGCCTGTTCGGTTTCTTTGCCGGTTTCCAGATGGCCATCTTCTCCTTTGCCGGCACCGAGCTGATCGGCACAGCAGCAGCCGAAACCCGCTCCCCCGAGAAGACCCTGCCTAAAGCCATCAACTCGATTCCGCTGAGAATCATCCTGTTTTATGTGCTGGCACTGGCCTGCATTATTGCGGTGACCTCCTGGCAACAGGTTTCGCCCAACAAGAGTCCTTTCGTCGAACTGTTTCTGGTTGCGGGATTTCCCGCAGCAGCAGGTATCGTCAACTTTGTCGTGCTGACATCTGCCGCTTCATCGGCCAACAGTGGCGTATTTTCATCCAGCCGCATGCTGTTTGGGCTGGCCAGTCACGACAATGCTCCAGGGATTTTTCGGCGTTTGTCGGGCAATAGCGTGCCTCTGCTGAGCCTGGCGTTCACCACACTGTTGATGCTGGTGGGAGTGCTGTTGCTGTTCATCGTTCCGGAAGTCATGACAGCGTTCACCATCGTCTCGAC
>NZ_JBFTML010000067.1:0-24930 GCF_056396925.1 Pseudomonas sp. 05N433
GGGCAACACGGTGCAACATTATCAATGTCGACTTCATTGAAGAAAGCAACATCGTTTCGTATTGCCTGACCGCAAACCTGAGTAAAGCGGCCAAGCGCGCCAACTAGCGCAGAGCCATTAAAGGATTAATTCTTATGCAAGTATTTCCGTGACTGGCGATGCAGTCGCGCGCTTCTATGCTGGGTCATGARAGCCTTTCTACGCAGGCGAGCAATAGAGGTATGGCACGCAGCCACACCCTAAACGTGGACCTCGTCCCCTCCATGGAAGGGACGAGTCTACGACAAGGAACTGTCATGACCCATAACGCAGTAATCACGCTGGATAAACAAAAATGGATGAGTAATGCCCTCGACATCGATCGTATAAAACTGACTGATGTTATCTGGCCCGGCGCCCATAACGCCGGCATGGATAAACAGGCGCCTAATTATGAGGTGGTCGTCGGCAACTGGACGACATGTCAAAACGGTTCATTTGCATGGCAATTGTCCAATGGCGCACGGGCATTCGATATCCGCTTGGGCTATACCGAGGGGGCTGAGCAGTCGATTTTCTATTTCCATCACCATGGATATCAGTCACATCGGGTTCTCGATGAACTCATCAGCGCAGTTTCATCTTTCCTGGACCGAAACCCGGATGAATTCGTGGTTTTGGACTTTCATCAGCTAGGGGACGGTAACAATCGCTTTGACTATCAGAAACTCAATGAGCTTCTGGTCAGCCAACTCGGACAGCGAGTGATACCGCCCGACAACGCCACAAAAACGATCGGCGAGCTCAAGCGGATCAGTGCTCTGCGCCGGGTGATATTAGCGGCGCCCGTACGGCGGGAACTGGATGAGAATTATTTCTGGCCGCGTATTGCACACAAGTGGATCAACAAGCGGTTTACCGACACCGAGGATTTGAAAACCCATATTTCCAACACACTCAAAGACGCGCCATACGAAACATTTTTATGGTCGTTATCGGCCACCAGCTACGCGTTTCTGGGAGGGCCTCAAGACATCAAAAACCACATCAATAACTGGTTCAATCCCACCCGGGACTGGGTGACGCGCTGCAGCATCATTAATACCGACTTTTTCGATGAATCCGAAATCGTTCGTTACTGCTGGAGTGCCACCAGCATGAAAGCGGTATACGGTGATGCGTTGCATGCCCCCGCCTGAGCACAGTCGCGTTGCAAGCTGGCCTTAGGCATCCCGAAAGAGGCATGATCAAGGGGCGATAACAATCAAAGCGCCCTGACATGACCCGAACAGCCAGAGTCACCGATCCTTCCTACGAATTGATGGACGACCACAACGGGTTGTCCATCATCTATCGCCAACACGGATTCCCCTGCCCCCTGGTGCGCTGGCATTTCCACAAGGAATACGAACTGCACTTGATCATCGCCAGCTCCGGCAAGGTGTTCATCGGTGACTACATCGGTAACTTCTACCCGGAAACACTGTTCCTGACCGGCCCCAACCTGCCCCACAACTGGATCAGCCAGGTGGCCGAAGACGAAGTGGTGCCCGAGCGCGACATGCTGGTCAATTTCACTGACGAGCTGTTCGAAAGTGGCCATCAGGTATTCGCTGAACTCAAGACAATTGCGCCCTTGCTGGAGCGCGCGCAGTACGGCATCGAGTTTCGCTGCAAGCGCACCATACGCCAGGCCATGACCTTGATGCAGCGCATCGCCGACACCCAAGGCATGACCCGGCTCGGGCATTTTTTCATTCTGCTGGAGTTGCTGGCGGCGTCCGATGACTACCAGTTGCTGTCCGGTGCCACAACGCCGCAATTGGCCGATGAACACAATATCGACCGTACCAACCGGGCGGTGGATTACATCTTTGCCCATTACGCCAGGGATTTAACGCTGGAAGAGGTGGCCGAGCATCTGGGTCTGAAGCCGACCTACTTCAGCCGAGTGTTCAAACAGGCCACCGGACGCTGCTTCATCGAGTTCGTCAATCGCCTGCGCATCAGCAAATCCTGCGAGCTGCTGGCCGATGGCGACAAAACGGTGACCGATGTGTGTTTCGAGTCGGGCTTCAACAACATTTCCAACTTCAACCGGCGTTTTCAGCAACTCAAGGGCATGACGCCGTCGCACTACCGGCGGCTGGCGGTGCAACGGTTGACTGAGCAGAATCAGCACTGACTTATCCTGTACCACGGATCCCTGTAGCAGCTGCCGAAGGCTGCGTTCGGCCGCGCAGCAGTCGCAAACCCGGCCACTCCACCTCTTCTGTATCGCCGCAGCTTCGGACCCGGCGAGGGCTTCGCCCTCGAACGCAGCCTGACGGCAGCTGCTACAGCGCGGCATGCAGCGACACCAGCCCCTGACTTCCCAGTGCAAAAAAGTATCGATCACAGTGCGATGGATGATTTGTCAGCCTGTCAATTGAAGGCTGTAATCGCTGCACATTCTTCCCTCCGCAGGAAGACACAAAAACAATAACTGTCCTTCTGTAACCCCCGGGTGCAGAAAAGGAGTGCACGATGCAACCTTCGGTAAAAGCTCTGCTTGCCCTCACCTGCATGACCCTCAGCAGCGTCAGCCTCGGCGCTCAGACCCTGACCATCGCCACCGTCAACAACAGCGACATGATCCGCATGCAAAAGCTCTCGAAAACCTTCGAAGCCGAGCATCCGGACATCAAACTCAATTGGGTGGTGCTTGAAGAAAACGTCCTGCGCCAACGCCTGACCACCGACATCGCCACCCAGGGCGGGCAGTTTGATGTGTTGACCATCGGCATGTACGAAGCCGCACTCTGGGGTGCCAAGGGTTGGCTGGAACCGATGAAGGACTTGCCGGCCAACTACGCCCTCGACGACGTTTTCCCTTCGGTGCGTGAAGGTCTTTCGGTCAAGGGCTCGCTCTATGCCCTGCCGTTCTACGCTGAAAGCTCCATCACCTATTACCGCACCGACCTGTTCAAGGACGCCGGGCTGACCATGCCGGAACGCCCGACCTGGGAACAGATCGGCGAATTCGCCAGCAAACTCACCCATAAAGATAAAGAACAGTACGGCATCTGCCTGCGTGGCAAGGCTGGCTGGGGCGAAAACATGGCGCTGATCACCACTGTCGCCAACGCCTATGGCGCGCGCTGGTTCGATGAGAAATGGCAGCCGGAATTCACCGGTGCTGAGTGGAAAAATGCACTGAATTTCTACGTCGACACCATGAAAAAGTCCGGCCCGCCCGGCGCATCGAGCAACGGTTTCAATGAGAACCTGGCGCTGTTCAACAGCGGCAAATGCGCGATCTGGGTCGATGCCAGTGTGGCCGGCTCGTTCGTGACCGACAAAACCCAGAGCAAAGTCAGCGACCACGTCGGCTTTACTTACGCACCGCATCAGGTCACCGACAAAGGTTCGGCCTGGCTGTATTCGTGGGCACTGGCTATCCCCACCAGTTCCAAGGCCAAGGAAGCGGCGAAAACCTTCAGCGCCTGGGCCACGTCCAAGGAGTACGGAGCCCTGGTCGCGGAAAAAGACGGCATCGCCAACGTGCCACCAGGCACTCGCGCTTCGACCTACACCGAGGCTTACATGAATGCCGCGCCGTTCGCCAAGGTGACGCTGGAATCGCTGAAAGCCGCGGACCCGAGCCAACCGTCCCTCAAGCCCGTGCCCTACATTGGCATCCAGCTGGTGACCATTCCTGAATTCCAGGCCGTGGGCACCCAGGTCGGCAAGCTGTTCTCGGCCGCGTTGATCGGCCAGACCACGGTCGACCAGGCCCTGACCGCCGCCCAGTCAACCACCGAACGTGAGATGARGCGCGCCGGTTATCCCAAATAACCAGCGCCCCCCATGTAGGGGTCGGCTTGTGTGGCGAGGGAGCTTGCTCCCGTTCGACTGCGCAGCAGTCGCAAAGCTTTTGGGGCCGCTTCGCGACCCAGCGGGAGCAAGCTCCCTCACCACACAAGCCTCGCCCCTACAGTTGATCTTCATTTGTCTGTTCCCAATCGGTTCTGATCGCCATGAATACTTCAACCACTGTCAAAGCTCACATGGACATCCCGCAACCGGTGCGTAAAAGCCGGTTGACCAACCCCGGCTGGTTTCTGGTCAGCCCCTCGGTGGCGTTGCTGCTGCTGTGGATGATCGTGCCGTTGGGCATGACCATTTACTTTTCGATGATCCGCTACAACCTGCTCTACCCCGGCGAAAACGAATTCGTGGGGCTGGAGAACTTCAGCTACTTCCTGAGCGATTCGGGTTTCCTGCCCGGCGCCACCAATACCCTGTTGCTGGTGGGCAGTGTGTTGCTGATCAGCGTGGTGTTCGGCGTGTTGATCAGCGCTTTGCTGGAGGCCAGTGAGTTTCTCGGTCGCGGCATCGTGCGAGTGATGTTGATCTCGCCGTTCTTCATCATGCCCACCGTCGGTGCACTGATCTGGAAGAACCTGATCTTTCACCCGGTCTCGGGAATTCTCGCCTACATCTGGAAGCTGTTCGGCGCGCAGCCGGTGGACTGGCTGGCGCACTACCCGCTGCTGTCGATCATCATCATTGTGTCCTGGCAATGGTTGCCCTTCGCGATCCTGATCCTGATGACTGCCATGCAGTCCCTCGACCAGGAACAAAAGGAAGCCGCGCGCCTGGACGGTGCYGGCCCGATCGCGATTTTCTGGCACCTGACCTTGCCGCACCTGGCCCGGCCAATTGCGGTGGTGGTGATGATCGAAACCATCTTCCTGCTGTCGGTGTTCGCCGAAATCTTCACCACCACCAACGGTGGCCCCGGTTACGCCTCGACCAACCTCGCCTACCTGATCTACAACCAGGCGCTGGTGCAGTTCGACGTCGGCATGGCCTCCGCCGGTGGTTTGATCGCGGTGGTGATTGCCAACATCGCGGCCATCGTGCTGGTGCKCATGATCGGCAAAAACCTGACAGACAAAGCCTGAGGCCCGCGCCATGACTCTTCAACAATCCCGTCGTCTGCAAAGCCTGCTGCTCGGCACCCTGGCCTGGGCCATCGCGATCGTGATTTTCTTCCCGATCTTCTGGATGGTGCTGACCAGTTTCAAGACCGAAATCGACGCCTTCGCCACGCCACCGCAGTTCATCTTCACGCCGACGCTTTCGAACTACCTGCACATCAACGAGCGTAGCGATTACTTCAGCTTCGCCTGGAACTCGGTGGTGATTTCCTTCAGCGCCACCGCTTTGTGCCTGCTGATCGCGGTGCCGGCCGCCTATTCCATGGCGTTCTACGAAACCCAGCGCACCAAAGGCACGTTGCTGTGGATGCTCTCCACCAAGATGCTGCCGCCAGTGGGCGTGCTGATGCCTATCTACCTGTTGGCCAAGAGCTTTGGCCTGCTGGATACGCGAATCGCGCTGATCGTGATCTACACGCTGATCAACCTGCCGATCGTGGTCTGGATGGTTTACACCTACTTCAAAGACATCCCCAAGGACATCCTCGAAGCCGCACGCCTGGACGGCGCCACCCTGTGGCAGGAAATGGTCCGGGTGCTGCTGCCGATCGCCAAGGGTGGCTTGGCTTCCACGGTGTTGCTGTCGCTGATCCTGTGCTGGAACGAGGCGTTCTGGTCGCTGAACCTGACCTCGTCCAAAGCCGCGCCACTGACCGCACTGATCGCCTCTTACTCAAGCCCCGAAGGTTTGTTCTGGGCCAAGTTGTCGGCGGTGTCGACCCTGGCTTGCGCGCCGATACTGATCTTCGGCTGGATCAGCCAGAAACAGCTGGTCCGCGGCCTGTCGTTTGGCGCCGTGAAATAGCCCTCAAAGAATAAACATAACGGAGCGCCATCATGGCCAACCTGAAAATCAAAAATCTGCAAAAAGGCTTCGAAGGTTTTTCTATTATCAAAGGCATCGACCTGGAAGTGAACGACAAGGAATTCGTGGTGTTCGTCGGCCCGTCGGGTTGCGGCAAGTCCACCCTGCTGCGGCTGATCGCCGGCCTTGAAGAAGTCAGCGGCGGCACCATCGAGCTCGATGGCCGCGACATCACCGAAGTCAGCCCGGCCAAGCGCGACCTGGCGATGGTGTTCCAGACCTACGCCCTGTACCCGCACATGAGCGTGCGTAAAAACATGTCGTTCGCCCTCGACCTGGCCGGTGTAGCGAAAGCCGAAGTCGAGAAGAAGGTCGGCGAAGCAGCGCGCATTCTGGAGCTCGGGCCGATGCTCGAACGTAAACCGAAACAGCTGTCCGGCGGTCAGCGTCAGCGCGTAGCGATCGGCCGGGCCATCGTGCGTAACCCGAAAATTTTCCTGTTCGACGAACCGCTGTCCAACCTCGACGCCGCCCTGCGGGTGCAAATGCGCCTGGAACTGTTGCGCCTGCACAAAGAACTGCAAGCCACCATGATCTACGTGACCCACGATCAGGTCGAAGCCATGACCATGGCCGACAAAGTCGTCGTGCTCAACGGCGGCAAGATCGAGCAGGTCGGTTCGCCACTGGACCTGTATCACCAGCCGGCCAACCTGTTTGTCGCAGGTTTTCTCGGCACACCGAAAATGGGCTTCCTCAAAGGCAAAGTCACCCGTATTGAAAGCCGGGGCTGCGAAGTGCTGCTGGACGCCGGCACCCGCATCACTCTGCCGCTGAGCGCGGCCAACCTGAGCGTCGGCGGCGCGGTGACCCTGGGCATACGCCCGGAACACCTGGAGCTGGCACAACCTGGCGACTGCACGTTGCAAGTCACCGCCGATGTCAGCGAACGTTTGGGCAGCGACACCTTCTGCCATGTGCTGACGTCGTCCGGCGAAGCGTTGACCATGCGCGTTCGCGGCGATCTGGCCAGCCGTTATGGCGAAACCCTGAGCCTGCACCTGGACGCCGAGCACTGCCATTTATTCGATGCCGACGGCGTGGCGCTGACCCGTCCACTGCGCGCCGCAGCCTGATCTCAGAGAACATGCGATGAAACTGAATAAATCCAACCTCAACCGCCTCGCCCCCAAGGTGGCCCTGCCCGCCTACACCCTGAGCGACACTCGCCAGGGCATCGCGCACATTGGCGTCGGCGGTTTCCACCGCGCACATCAGGCGTACTACACCGACGCCTTGATGAACACCGGCGAAGCACTGGACTGGGCCATCTGCGGGGTCGGCCTGCGCACCGAAGACCGTCGTGCCCGGGACGATCTCAAAGAACAGGATTACCTGTTCACCTTGTTTGAACTCGGCGATACCGACGACACCGAAGTGCGAGTCATCGGCGCGATCCGCGACATGCTGCTGGCCGAAGACGGCGCCGAGGCGCTGATCGATAAACTGGCCAGCCCCGAGATCCGCATCGTCTCGCTGACCATCACCGAGGGCGGCTACTGCATCGACGACAGCAACGGCGAGTTCATGACGCATCTGCCACAGATCCAGCACGACCTGAGCAATCCGAACACGCCGAAAACCGTGTTCGGCTTCCTCTGCGCCGCGCTGGCCAAACGGCGTGCCGCCGGCACGCCCGCGTTCACGCTGATGTCCTGCGATAACCTGCCGCACAACGGCGCGGTGACCCGCAAAGCCTTGCTCGCATTCGCCGCCCTGCGCGATGCCGACCTGCGCGACTGGATCGAGCGCAACGTCAGCTTCCCCAACGCCATGGTCGACCGCATCACGCCGATGACCAGCATCCAGCATCGCCTGCAATTGCACGACAAACACAGCATTGACGACGCCTGGCCAGTGGTCTGCGAACCGTTTGTGCAGTGGGTGCTGGAAGATAAATTCGTCAACGGTCGCCCGGCCTGGGAAAAAGTCGGCGTGCAGTTCACCGACGACGTCACGCCTTACGAAGAGATGAAGATCAAACTGCTCAACGGCAGTCACCTGGCCCTGACTTATCTGGGTTTTTTGAAGGGTTACCGCTTCGTTCACGAAACCATGAACGACCCGCTGTTCGTGCGCTACATGCGCGCCTACATGGACCTGGACGTGACGCCGCAACTGGCGCCGGTGCCGGGCATCGATTTGACCGAGTACAAAAACACCCTGGTGGCGCGCTTCTCCAATCAGGCGATTGCCGATCAACTGGAGCGGGTGTGTTCGGACGGCTCATCGAAGTTTCCGAAATTCACCGTGCCGACCCTCAACCGCTTGATCGCCGACGGCCGCGAGACCAAACGTGCGGCGCTGGTGGTGGCGGCCTGGGCGCTGTACCTCAAAGGCGTGGATGAGAACGGTCAGACCTATGCAATTCCGGATCCGCGGGCGGCGTTCTGTCAGGCGCTGGTGGCCGATGATGCATTGATCACCCAGCGGCTGCTGGAGGTTGAGGAGATTTTCGGCACGGCGATTCCGCGTTCGCCAGAGTTCGTCGCGGCGTTCGAGTGGTGCTGTAACAGCTTGCGGGAAGTTGGCGTGACGCAGACGCTCGAACGAGTGCTGGCCGTCTGATTATTCCCACGCTCTGCGTGGGAATGCAGCCCGGGACGCTCCGCGTCCCATCCAGAAGCGGACGCAGAGCGTCCATTGATGCATTCCCACGCAGAACGTGGGAACAATCTTCGGTAGGGTGTTTCCATGGCAAACCAACAACTATTCCTGGGCATCGACTGCGGCACCCAAGGCACCAAAGCCGTGATCCTCGACGCACACAGCGGTCAGGTCCTCGGTCAGGGCGCTGCTGTCCACAGCCTCATCAGCGGCCCCAATGGCCGTCGCGAGCAAGACACTGCCCAGTGGCTGGAAGCCTTTACCCAGGCCACCCGTCGCGCGTTGCTCGCCGCGGATGTCGATGGTCAGGCCATCCTCGGCATCGGCGTTTCCGGCCAGCAGCATGGTCTGGTGCTGCTCGACGATCACGGCCAGGTACTGCGCCCGGCCAAGCTCTGGTGCGATACCGAATCCACCCCGGAGAATGGTCGTCTACTGGCTCATCTGGGCGGTGAAAAAGGCTCCCTGGAGCGCCTCGGCATCGTTATCGCGCCGGGCTACACCGTGTCCAAGCTGCTCTGGACCAAAGAACAACACCCGGAAATTTTCGCCCGCATCGCCCGTATCCTGCTGCCCCATGACTACCTCAACTATTGGCTCACCGGTCGCAGTTGCAGCGAGTACGGCGATGCGTCGGGCACCGGCTATTTCAACGTACGTACGCGCCAGTGGGACTTGCAACTGCTGCGCGACATCGACCCCAGCGGGCGCCTGCAAGCCGCGCTCCCGGAGCTGATCGATGCCCACCAGCCGGTCGGTACGATCCTGCCGGGCATCGCCGAGCATCTGGGCATCAACCCCAAGGCCCTGGTCTCCAGCGGCGGTGGCGACAACATGATGGGCGCGATCGGCACCGGCAACATCAAGCCCGGCGCGATCACCATGAGCCTCGGCTCTTCGGGGACGGTCTACGCCTATGCCGAGCAGGCGCACGTCAGTCCGGACGCCTCGGTGGCGACGTTCTGTTCCTCCAGCGGCGGCTGGCTGCCGCTGATTTGCACCATGAACCTGACCAATGCCACCGGCGCGATTCGCGAGTTGTTCGAACTGGATATCGAGCAGTTCAACGCCTTGGTCGAACACGCGCCGATTGGTGCTGAAGGCGTGTRCATGCTGCCGTTCCTCAATGGCGAACGCGTTCCCGCCCTGCCCCATGCCAGCGGCAGCCTGCTGGGGTTGACCATGACCAACCTGACCCGGGCCAACCTGTGCCGCGCCGTGGTGGAAGGCACCACCTTCGGTTTGCGTTACGGGCTGGACCTGCTGCGCCACAATGGCTTACAAAGCCGCAGCATCTGCCTGACCGGCGGCGGCTCGAAGAGCCCGGTGTGGCGGCAAATCGTCGCCGACATCATGAATACGCCAGTGATTTGTACCGAACAGAGCGAGGCCGCGGCGCTTGGCGCAGCGATTCAGGCGGCGTGGTGCAAGTCTTGGGCAAACGGCCACGAAGACAGCCTGGCGGACTTGTGCGAGCGCTGCGTGAAGCTCGACCTGGCCAGTGAAACCCTGCCGATTGCAGAAAATGTACAGGCCTGTCAGCAGGCCTACGAACGCTATCAACAGCATGTCGCAACCCTTTAAAGAGCGAGCAACTATGTATCTGGTGTGTGGTGAAGCGCTATTCGATTTCTTCAGCGAAGACGATGCCAGCGGCCTGGCATCCAAAGTGAATTTCAAGGCAATTGCCGGCGGCTCGCCGTTCAACGTTGCAGTGGGGTTGCGCCGCTTGGGCGTGGATGCCGCGCTGTTTGCCGGACTGTCGACCGACTACCTCGGCCGCCGCTTGCAGCAAGTGCTGCAGGATGAAGGCGTGCGCCCGGATTACCTCGTGGACTTCGCCGCGCCGACCACGCTGGCGATGGTCGCGGTCGGTGCCAATGGCTCACCCCACTACAGCTTTCGCGGCGAAGGCTGCGCGGATCGGCAGTTGAGCCTTGCGCATCTGCCGCAACTGGGGCCTGAAGTGCGCGGCTTGCACATCGGCTCGTTCTCGCTGGTGGTGCAACCGGTTGCCGATACCTTGCTGGCGCTGGTGCAGCGCGAAAGTGGCAAACGCCTGATCAGCCTCGACCCGAACGTGCGCCTGAATCCCGAGCCGAACATCGAGTTGTGGCGTTCACGGATCGCCACCCTGGTGGAGCTTGCCGACCTGATCAAGGTCAGCGACGAAGATTTGAGCCTGTTGTATCCCGAGCAGGATCCGCAGCGCGTGATCGAAGGCTGGCTGGAGCATCGTTGTCAGTTGGTGTTCCTGACCCGTGGCGGTCAGGGGGCGACAGTGTTCAGCCGGGCTCATGGCACATGGTCGGTGCCGGCCTGTTCGGTGAAGATTGCCGACACCGTTGGGGCTGGCGATACCTTCCAGGCGGCGCTGATTACCTGGCTGACCGAGCAGCAGCTGGATTCGGTTGCGGGTGTGCAGCGGCTGAGCCGTGAGCAGATTGACGGGATGCTCAGGTTTGCGGTGAGCGCCGCCGCGTTGACCTGCAGCAAGACCGGGCCGGATTTGCCGTATCGGCGGCAGTTGAGCTGAAATACACACCCCATACCTCCTCTACTATGGCAGGTCCTGATTTCAGGGCCTGCCGCAGGACTTGAATAAAAGACAGCTTGCATATCTTTCTTCATTGAGCGCTACATCTTTTCTCCCATTATATTTTTTAGATATAGTCTTATTGCAATTTAAAAAATAAAACCCGTACAAAAGATAAGCGGTCATTGACAGCTTTATATTTTTTATGCCCGAGAAAATTTATAGCGATTTATACTTGCAACTATTCCAAAAAATAATCATATGCAGCCAACTACAACCAGTTAGTTACTTGACCGCTACATGCCTTCAACTAGTATCTTTTCCACGCACGGCGCAGGTAAGGACAATTGCTGTGCGAATCCTTATACCACCACAACAGGAAAAGGAACTCCAACATGGAAAGTGTCGCTATCTCAGCTGCCCAAATTAACTGGAACGGCGGACAACGCATTACGCTCACCGCAGGTGATACAGCCACCTGTACCGCGCTTAGCCCAGGCCAGCTGTATGGGATCTTTATCTACAACTCCGCGCAAAATGACAACAACTCGACTGTCTCCGTGAACTGGAGCAACAGCCAGCCGCCCGTACCGATCACGGTACCTGGCACCACGGCCAATGCAGGCCTGGCATCGTTGGGTTTTGTCTCGGGCACCGATACTCAAACCGTTTCGGTCTCACTGTCCAGCAACGCCGGTAAATCACAGGTCGAAATCTGGCTGGGAAGTGTCAGCATGCCGACCAACACATCGGGGCTCAGCAACTATCCGCTGCCGGCCGATGGTGAGCAGCATCCGTTCAACAAGTACACCCGCTACTATGCGGTCCCTCCATCGAAATGGATGAACCTGACGATCACCAGCACCATTACACAGTTCCTCTCTTGCCAGTTCCGTGAGGCGCAAGCGACCGTGTTCGTCGTCAATGAGACGTCGAACGGCCTGCTCTCCGGCCAGGTCACCACGATCGGGCCTACTGCAAGTGAAGTTGGGGCCGTCAAGATCAGTTACTCGCAGATTCAGAGTATTTCCAATAATCTGCAAGGCGACGGTACGCAGTGGGTCTGGATGGATGCTGACAGCCAGCAAAACTCTCAGAGCGCGACCATTTCCCTGCAATCGCTTTGAATTTATTGGCTGAGTCATAAACGAAGGCCCCATCTGTGGGGCCTTCTTTTTTATATGGCGTAGCGGTCAATTGCCTCGAAAAGTGCCTGTATTCATCGTGCAAAACCTCAGCTATAGGGGAAAGCCCTACAAGCGTCAGGCCCCTGACCTACGGCATTTTCGCCTTGAACATGGCCATTTAATACTGCACCATCCGCCCCCTGCTTTTTCAAAGGACGGAATTCAAGGCATGCTGGACGCAAACGCAATCCATATCTCCCTCACCCTCGAAGGCGTTTCCGTCGACCTTCAGGTGCTCAGCTTCATCGGCCGCGAGGCCCTCAACCAGCCGTTCTGTTTCGACATCGAACTGGTCAGCACCCGCCCCGACCTGAAACTCGAAGAGCTGCTGCACAAGCCCGGTTGTCTGACCTTCGGCGCCACCGGCCAAGGCAAAATCCACGGACTGGTGTACCGCATCGAGCAAGGCGATTCCGGCAAGAGCCTGACCCGCTACAGCATCAGCCTGGTGCCGCAACTGGCTTACCTGCGCCACAACCACGACCAACAGATTTTCCAGCACCTCAGCGTGCCGAAGATCATCGCCCAGGTCCTCGAGGCCCGCGGCATTCTGGCCGACGCCTACAGCTTCCAGCTCGGCGCGATCTACCCGGAGCGCGTGTACTGCGTGCAGTACGACGAATCCGACCTGCATTTCATCCAGCGCCTGTGCGAAGAGGAAGGCATCCATTTCCACTTCCAGCACTCGACCAGCGGCCACAAACTGGTGTTCGGCGATGACCAGACGGTGTTCCGCAAGCTGGCGCCAGTGAGCTACCAGCAGGACTCCGGCATGGCCGCCGAAAAACCGGTGATCAAGCGCTTCAACCTGCGCCTGGAAACCCGCACTACCCGCGTCAGCCGCCGCGACTACGACTTCGAAAAACCCCGGCTGCTGCCGGAAAGCGCGGCCAAAAGCGCGTTCGCCCCGGACCTCGAAGACTACGACTACCCCGGCCGTTTCACCGACCGCGCGCGCGGCAAGCAACTGGCAACCCGTGCCCTCGAGCGCCATCGCAGCGACTACCAACTGGCCGAAGGCAAAGGCGAYGAACCGACCCTGGTCAGCGGCCACTTCCTGGCCCTCAGCGAACACCCGCGCGCCGAATGGAACGACCTGTGGCTGCTGCTGGAAATCGTCCACGAGGGCAAACAGCCGCAAGTGCTCGGCGAGAACACCACCAGCGACGTCACCGACAACAAGGACGACTTCCACCAGGGCTACCGCAACCGCTTCCTCGCCACCCCGTGGGACGCGCACTTCCGCCCGGCCCTGGAACACCCGAAACCGCAAGTGCTGGGCAGCCAGACCGCCATCGTCACCGGCCCGCCGGGGGAAGAAATCCACTGCGATGAATACGGCAGGGTCAAGGTGCAATTCCACTGGGACCGCGACGGCCAGGCCGACGACAAGACCAGCTGCTGGCTACGCGTCGCCAGCGGCTGGGCCGGCAACGCCTACGGCGGCATCGCCATCCCACGAGTCGGCATGGAAGTGCTCGTCACCTTCCTCGAGGGCGACCCCGACCAACCGCTGATCACAGGCTGCCTGTACCACAAGGAAAACGTCGTCCCCTACGACCTGCCGGCGAACAAGACCCGCAGCACCTTCAAAACCCTCAGCTCGCCGGGCGGCAAGGGCTACAACGAGTTTCGCATCGAAGACAAGAAAGGCGCGGAACAGATCTACCTGCACGCCCAGCGCGACTGGGATGAAAACATCGAGCACGACCAGAAAATCCGCGTCGGCAATGAACGGCATGACACGATCGAAGCCAACGTGTTCAGCGAGTTCAAGGTGGAAGAGCACCGGATTACCCATCTGGACCGCAAGACCGAAGCACGGGCGGATGATCACCTCACCGTGGGCGTGACCCAGCACGTGAAGATCGGCACGGCGCAGTTTGTCGAGGCGGGTCAGGAGATTCATTACCACGCCGGGGAGAAGGTGGTGGTCGAGGGTGGCATGGAGCTGACGGCCAAGGCTGGCGGGAGCTTTGTGAAGATTGATGCGGGGGGTGTGACGATCAGTGGGGCTGAGGTGAAGGTCAACTCGGGTGGCGCTCCCGGCGCGGGCACGGGGATTCAGATTCTCGACCCCGTCATCCCCTGGGCCGCCGCCAAAGACAAGGCCGGTGCCCTGCTCGTCCCGGCCGCCGTGCAAATGGCCATGGCCAAAGCCGCCCGAGCTGCCGGCGACATCCGCTGCCCGATTTGCGAAGCCTGCCGTGAAGGCAAATGTGATTTGGGGGCAACAGCATGAGCGACGCACTGAACAACTGGCTTGGCGAACAAGCAAAACTCAATCGCGTCCTGATCCTGGCCCTCGACAGCCTCGCCGAACCGAACCCCGTCACCTCGCTCTACAGCGCAGGCCTGATGCAGCGCTCGGTGCAACTCTATCGACGCACCCAATACGCCGAGTTCGCCGCCATCAGCCCGTGGCTGACCGAACTGCACAACCCCGGCGCCGATGCCTTTCGCCAACTGCTGGACGACCCACAGCGCAACTGGGGCTGGATCGGCAGCATGGACAAGGCCGACCTCGACGGCTTGACCCAACACTGGCAAGCGCGAATGGTGATTGAGGAAGACGGCGAACGCTCGTTGTTCCGTTTTCAGGACAATCGCGTGATTGCTCGCTGCCTCGCCAACCTGAGCGAGGCCGAACGCCCCTTGCTGCTGGGCCCGATCAGCAGCGTGCTGTATTGGGACAAGGAGCAGTGGAAAAGCGCGGATAACGCCAGGCCCGGCACGTACCCGGTGCCAAACCCCGCGCCGTGGATGCGAATTCCAAACTCGCCGGAACGTACGCGCAGTATCTTGCGCGAAAATCTTAAGCGCTGGTTGCTGGTGTACCACATCGAGGCCGCCGCCAAACTCTCCGAAACCCGCAACGTCCGCGAATGGCTGGAAGAACAGATGGACCTGCTTGAGGCCTGGCAATGGAACACGCCGGAACAGCGCGAGTTCATGCTCAGCCTCAGACTTGATCCCAAGTGCGCGGACGATGTGGCTTGGCAGCCGCTGCCGGGTGAGACGCCAGAGCAACATTTTGCGCGGTGTCAGCGGGTGTTTGATGCGCAGCTGGGTCAGTCAGAGCGTGGGTGAGGTGGAGGTGTCTGACGCAACCTTTTCGGGACGTTTGCTTTGGTTGTTCGCTGTTGCGGGTGTCATGGCGGTTTCTGGTTGTTCGGTTAGGTCTGCTGACAGTTTTACGCTGGTGACGGAATTGCCGCCGGGGTTCAAATTTAAAGGTGAAGCCTCCTACGTTCCTCGCACGGGGGAAAGCTGTACAGTCCCGGTTCGGGAAGGAAGAAACTATCCAGGAAAAAAAAATTTTAAACAAGAGCTTAGTAACGAAGCGCAAACAGCATACTTTGAAGTCCCACTGTACAGTAACGAAGGTGGCTGCCCCTTGGTACTTTATAACTTCGGATATCAGGTTGACGCGAAGTACGGTGCTGATCGGCTCGATTTAGGCAGGGCGTTCACGGGGATTTCCTTTCGGGATGGATCTGCAGAAGCCCCAAGCCCTCCCCCTGTCTTGGTATTACAAAAGAGGTGCGAATGGTTGTTTCGCACTGCAGGGCCTGATCGTTACATTGTTAAGATTCTGAAATGTAAATCTGTGGAATCGCTGGATCAGGCAAGTGACTCAGATGTAAAAGGTCCTATGCAACGTGCTCAGTTTGCGAGAAAAACGATAAAAGTCGTCTTTTCAATTGCGAAGGAAGAAACCCCATATATGGGAGATACATGGGTTAAATTCCCCGAAGGCTGGAAGCGGTGCATGGGGAAAAACCTTGCAGACGCTTATGCGTTTTGTCGCGGTAACACTACCGACTTCAAGCCCTTTAAAATGCCGGATGGGCGTGATTGCACCATCTACCCAAACTGCACTGAACAAGGACAATAAAATGTTTTCTCGAGACTTTTTCACTGGGCTTGTTCGAGCTGCGGCCATCGGCTTGGGGACGCTCGGGGCTACAGGATGTTCAGTCGCACAACAGGATAGCTTCACGCTGGTAACCGAATTGCCACCTGGTTTCAGCATTAAAGGCGAAGCATCCTATGTACCTCGTACGGGAGAGAGTTGCACAGTGCCTCCCCGAAAAGGCAGAAATTATCCAGGCTTAAAGTTCTTTGAACAGGAGCTAAGTAACAGTGCACAAACGGCGCATTTCGAAGTCCCACTGAGCAGCAAGGAAGGTGGTTGCCCTTTGGTACTGGATAGTTTTGACTATGAGGTAGACGCAAAGTATGGAGCTGCCCGCCTCGATCTAGGCAGGGATCATACGGGTATTGCCTTCCAGGATGGAACCGTAGACAGTCATACCTCTCCCTCCCCCATGGTATTACAGAAGCAGTGCGAATGGTTTTTTCGCACGGTTGGGCCTGACCGTTTCATCGTTAAAATTCTGAAGTGTAAATCGGTGGCAACTCCCGAACAGGCAAACGGTTCAGTGGCAAAAGGTCCCTTGCAACGTGCTCAGTTGGCTGGAAAGACGCTAAAAGTAGTTTTCGCTATTTCAAGCGAGGAGAAACCGGCCGTAGGTGATAACTGGGTGAAGTTTCCAGCTGGCTGGAAACGCTGCATGGGTGACAGTCTTGAAGATCCCTACGCATTCTGCGGAGACAATAAAACAAACTTTAAATCTTTCAAAATGCCAGATGGGCGCGACTGCACCGTCTATCCGGCTTGTACCGAATAAGGAAATTCACACATGCCGACAAAAAAACCAGTGCAACCACTACTGACTGACACTAAACAAGCCTGCCCACTCAGGGGCACTTGGGTTAGTTTTCAACTGGTGGATGAGTCAGGGAATGGTAAACCTTATGCGGGTTTAGCTTACAAACTTGTGGACAGTACCGAACAATCTCATGAAGGAATTTTAGATTCTGAAGGCTCTGCCAAAGTTTGTGACACTTACGAAGGGCCCGTAGTCCTCACCGTTGATAGTGCCTATAAAGGAGACGAAAAGGACTATAAATGGTTAATGACACGACTAAGCTATCCGCTAAAAATTACCGAATTACAGGTGCGGGCCGAAAAAACCCGCTTCCTGCGCAAGGACGGTCTGCGAGTTGAAAACAACCCTGCAAAAGCAAAAGCAGACCAGTTCTTTCATGTCGAAGTGAGAGATCTGGTTGAGAAATCCGCTCATCTTCCTCCCCTTTCAAAAAGCGCGCATCCGCCAAACTACAACCTCCTTAACGTAATGGGTGACCTCGGATTTGGTCCGGAGAAACCAGAATTACGGGGCGTTGTTCTTCTTCCAGACAAACACACTGTTCTTGAAGTGCGTCCGCTACGGGCTTTCCGCCCCATGCTATCGAAAGACAAAACGTTCAGCGCCTTGAACTTGTATCAACTGTCTTTACTTGCCAGCTTGAGTTACAGCAACTTTGGTCAAGAACCAGCCGAAAAGCCTTTCGACACTGTATCGTTCCCATTGGAACCGAGCGTCGGATACATGTTTGGCAACAGCCTTGCCAGCTTCAGAGAAACTTGGAAAGTCAATAAAGACCAAACAACTGCTTATTATCCGCTTTATGAAGATGTACCTTATTCGAAGCGTTTCGAGATCCTGCCATTCGACTCGACACTGTATGACCAAAACAAAGCTGATTTAGGCGATAAACAAGAGCACCCCGCCAAACTACACTTCTTCGATGATGGCAAAGTCAAGGGCGGCAGTGATACCCAAGCGTTCATCACTCACCACGACGAAGTCATACTGATCGCCGTCCGAGGAACCTTGGAAAGTGCGGATTTCTTGCGAGACACCGATGCAGAGCAAGTCCCATTCGAGGACGGCGTTGGTAAAGCACACCAAGGCTTTTACGAAGCCTATCAGGCAATGAGTAAGTTTGTTCTGACCTACCTCGATCAATTCTACGTAGATCAGAAGGTCATTATTTGTGGTCACAGCCTTGGTGGAGCCATTGCAACTTTGCTCGCAGAAGCGCTGAGACGTAAGAGTAAAAAATACGACGTCCTTCTCTACACCTACGGCTCCCCAAGAGCCGGCGACGCTGACTTCGTCAACGGCGCGGCAGAGTTGGCCCATCACCGCATGGTTAACAACAACGACCCGATCCCAAGTGTTCCCGCGCCCTGGATGAACACTCGCAAAAGTATCTGGGTGCCCGGCGTAATCATCAGTTTTGTCACCGCCCCTTTAGGCGCACTTATTTTCGCCATAGGCCTGTCGCGAACCGGCGGTTCGCCATATGAGCACCATGGTAATTTGCACCACTTCATGCCCGTCCACTTTAAAGGACGTGAGCAATCCGCCGTTCTCTGGGATCCAGGTTGCGACTCCATCGAAGAGGCCGCCTGCACCAAGGCATTGAAAAAGTTCGATGACTTGCCCGACCGTGCCGCTTTTGTGAAGCAACTGTTCCACATGAGCGATCACTTCATGGTGCCCTCCTACATTCCGTACGCCTGGGCAACATTGCGCCGCTGGCAGCAAACCCAGGAAAGCGGAACCACGGTGGTGACCAAGACTGAGTACGATCAGGTCTACTACCAACTGCAAGAAATGCAGGACCGTTTGAAGACGAAGGAAGCTGAACTGAACAACTCCTTCCAATACGATCGTCAGGCAAACCAGCGAGAAGCGAGTCTACTGAGAGCGGAAATAGGTCGGTTGAATACCGCCCGGCAACGGCTGCACGCCTTGAGCTTCCTTAAACTGACGCCCGAAGACATTTACGGCTCTGCCACTCAGGCGCCGGAACATAAAAACAACGTCGATCGCTGGATGGCGAAAAAAGAAAACACTGTTGAGGTCCAGCTCGCGATGATTCCTCAGGCAAGCAGCAGTGAACTGAGGACGGCTTAGTTTTCAGAAGGGCAATGACTCGGTGTATCCCGCAAACAAGCCAGCGACCATAAGGGGCTGGCTTGTTTGTCATGCTGTGGCGTCAGACCGGCGCTTTCCACCCCATCATCCGCTGCTGCGCAACCTGCAGCAGGTCGTAACCATCCTGAGTCAGTAAATAAAGCGCATGGGTAATGTGCGGGATGTCCTGAACATCACCGTGCTTGAAGCATAGGCAGTGGAGTGTTTCAAGTAGCTGGCTGGAGGCTCGGATGCGCTGGAGGGCGGATTCGAGGATGTCTTGGGGATTGGCTTCTGTGTCGATCACCAAGGGATTTGAGTCGGTAAGGCCACTTTTGATTGAACGGTAACGATCGGGAAACGGATTTATCGTTGGCATAGTAATTACTCGAGTATTAGTTAGTAATCGCCAGCACCGTGACCAAACGATGGGAGGCGGCTGTGTACAGGCTTGGTCAACCGCTAACACTCAAAACGGCTCGCCCGAAAGCGTCCTGCACACAGCCACCATTGCAACGCACTACGAGACATAGAAGTCCGCAGAGCGAATGATGGCACATATATGTGCAGTGTTAGTCAGGTGACCAAACCTGTTCGCTGATTTTGCAGCGACGCCAAACAGTAAACGCTGGCAGCCGGCCGGCGAAAGACGACAAAGCAACCACGCCTGTAGGAACACGCCGAAGCTCCCGCAGCTTTTTTCCTGCATGAAACATCCGCCAGAACCCTCCTCACAGATAACATTATTCACTTAAGCCGCAATGCGATCTGTAGCAGCTGTCGAAGCCTGCGTTCGGCCGTAGCAGCTGTCGAGCCTGCGAGGCTGCTGCTACAAGGAATGCGTTGCGGCTGAAATTGCTTAAGTGAACAGCATTACCTTACGACAGGCGGCATCCAGCCCGGTTAACCATCGCTTAACCCCATGGTCCAAAACTTTACTGGACCGCACTCCCTCAGCACCCTCTGACGCCCAGTGCGGCAGGTTCGACGCTCTTGCATCGAACTGGCTTCCCCTCTGCACTGGAGACCCATCATGAACATGCGAACACTGCTGATGACCACCGCCCTCGCCTGCACCGCTTTCGCCGGTTTCGCTCAGGCCAACGACACGTCGTCCTCTCAGGCCGTGCCTTATCACTACGGCATGCCGCTGAATGTGGGCAAGGTCATTTCCATGACCGAACCGTCGACGCTGGACTGCGAAGTGGTCACGGCGGACATGAAGTACATCGATAGCACCTCGGGCAAGCCTGCGGAAATTACCTATCGAAAACTTTCTGACGCGTGCAGTTATCAGAGCTGACAGACGATTCTGATTCGGCACTTGGCGGTAGGCCTGAGGGGATTCTGACGCTATGCTTTGGCGTCCCCTCTACCGCCGAAAGGATTCGCCATGCCGTTCTCGTTTCGCACGCTTTCAACGTTCACCGCCGCGCTTTGCTTTCTGCTGGCGCTGGTGTGGGGTTTGATGCCGCAATGGTTGCTGGCGATCTGGAGTATCGAGTATTCACCCGCAGCGGGGTTTGTGGCCAGGCGCAGTGCGGTGCTGTTCGGTGCGCTTGGGGTGATGTTTTATCTCGTGCGGCAGGCACCGCCMTCGGCGGCGAGAAGTGCGATATGCAGCGGCTTTATGGTTGGCTGTYTCGGCTTGGCAGCGCTGGGCTTCGGCGAATGGCTCAATGGTCATGCCGGGCCGGGTATCTTACTGGCGATCCTGGTGGAATTGGCACTGGGTCTGGGGTTTATCCAGACCCGGCGCGTGTCGCTCGAATTGGGTGAAACAGTCGGCTAATGAGCTTTCGACTTAGTGCTGGGCAAATGGCTATGGGTCTTGTGCTCAAGGTCGGTGCGTAACTCGGCGATCAGATGATTAATCTCCCGACATCCGTTGAGGCGATGGGCGTCTATGCCGGTGACGCACAGGTCGAGATGGTCAGTCTCGTTGTCCGAATACACCTTGACGGTCATCGACAGATCCGGAGATAGCGTGCATTGGCAGCGTTTCGGAAGAAAACTGCTTTCAACGATATTGCGTAGTTCCAAGGCAGAAAGAAACATGGCCACCCTCTCGGTATTGTGAGATTGCCAATCGAAAAYCAATTGTCGGTCGGAGCTCAGATCACCCGTTCTTTTCTTCCTTGCGGGCTTCATCGTTCCAACGTCCGACCGTTTTTTTGTTTCAGCGCTGACTCAACGGGACCGTGGTCAGCTCAAGACAGCTTCAGCATAAAACATGCCCGGAATTTCGCCCTGCGGCTCGTCGGCAAATCAAGGTTTTAGAGAAGATGGCAACACATTGCGTCATGCAAAATGCAAGAAAGGTCAGTTTTCAATACCTGCATTTTGCAACCCATCTCTGATGGCGGGTTTGCATTGACCGAGGACGGCAGTGAGAATGCGGCCATCTGTTCAGTATCCGCTGACCCCACGCACACGCAAGGAGGCATTATGGGTGCTTTGCCCTTTAATACGACCGTCGGGCTGATAGTTACCGTTCTGTCGTCCGTTGCCCAGGCCGCGACACTCGAAGACGTCGCGCCGTATCCCAAACCAGAGAGCGGCTTTACCCGCCAGGTCATTCATCTCGCCCCGCAAAAACAGGAAGACGCCTACCAGGTCGAAATTCTGGCCGGCAAGACCCTGACCGTCGACTGCAACCGTCAGCGTCTAGGCGGCATGCTTGAGGAAAAGAACCTCGAAGGCTGGGGCTACCCGTTTTACCGGCTGGAAAAAGTCACCGGCCCGATGAGCACCCTGATGGCCTGTCCTGACGGCAAGCACAAACAGGACTTCGTGCCGGTGGTCGGTGACGGTTTCAAGCTGCGCTACAACAGCAAACTGCCGATCGTGCTCTACGTGCCCAGTGATATCGAAGTGCGCTACCGGATCTGGTCGGCGTCGAGCCGCGTCGAGAACGCCGTTCAGGAATAACTGGTCCATCCCTCACGCCGGGGCGCCGCTCAATGCGGCGCGCTCGGCCACATGACGCAAGCTGTCGAAGTTGATATTCGCACCGGAGTCGATGGCCGCCAGGGTCTGCCCTCGGGTGCCGGTTTTCGCCACGTACTGCTTGATGCCCGCCACGGCCAGGGCGCCGGAAGGTTCGGTGATCGAGCGGGTATCGTCGTAAATATTCTTGATCGCGGCGCAGAGTTCGTCGTTGCTGACGGTCAGCACTTCATCGACGCAGAACCGGCAGACCTCGAAACCATGCGCGCCGATCTGAGCGACGGCCACACCATCGGCGAAGGTGCCAACGGTCGGCAGCACAACCCGTTCGCCGACCTGTAAGGCCGCCTGCAAACAGGCGGAATGTTCCGATTCGACACCGATGATCCGCACTTCCGGGCGCAGGTATTTGACGTACGCGGCGATACCGGCGATCAAGCCACCGCCGCCCACCGGCACAAAGATCACATCCAGCGGCCCTTGGTGCTGACGAAGGATCTCCATGCCGACGGTGCCCTGCCCGGCGATCACGTCCGGGTCGTCGAAGGGCGAGACAAAGGTGCGGCCGGTTTGCTGTGCCAGGTCCAGCGCATAGGCCAGGGCAAACGGAAAACTTTCGCCGTGCAGCACCGCATCGGCGCCCCGGCTGCGCACACCCAGCACCTTTAATTCCGGCGTTGTGCAGGGCATGACGATAGTGGCGGCAATCCCCAACTCGCGAGCCGCCAACGCTACGCCTTGGGCATGATTGCCTGCCGATGCGGTGATCACGCCCCGAGCCTTCTGTTCATCGCTCAGGTTCACCAGCTTGTTGTAAGCACCACGGATCTTGAAGGAAAAAGTCGGTTGCAAGTCTTCGCGCTTGAGCAGGATCTGATTACCCAACGCCTCGGACAAGGCCGGTGCCGCTTGCAGCGGCGTGCGCACGGCGAGTTCGTAGACCGGCGCGGCGAGGATCTTTTTCACGTAATGCTCAAGCAAACTCTGCTGGGCGGGGGTGCTGTTCATGGTCGTCTCCTGACGTTGATCGGAGCCCAAGAGACAGAAACTAAAAACCCGCCTCTAGGGCGGGTTGGGTGCTGCAGTCGTGAGCTAGCCCGCCAAATAAGGAATGGCGGTAATAATGCTTGGCTGGCAGCGCAATACGGTGGAAGTCATGGCTGGAAATTAGCCGGACGCTGATGGCAAGTCAATGGCCAAATTTCAACAAGCTCGGTAGGTTGAGGCCACTCACCAAGCCTGACCACGGCGTTTGAGCTCCAGCCGCCGGACGAACTCTTCCAGCACCAGCGTGTACAGATCGTCCTGCAGGTACGCGTCTTCGATGCCGGCGTCGATGTTCGGGTTGTCGTTGACTTCGATCACCACCACTTTGTCGCCGGACTGTTTGAGGTCGACGCCATAGAGTCCGTCGCCAATGAGATTCGCGGTTTTCACCGCCAGTTCAACCACTGCTCGCGGCGCTTCGTGAACCGCCAGGGTGCGGCATTCGCCGTTGATGTCCTGGCCTTTGGCCTTATGGTTGTAGATCTGCCAGTGGCCCTTGGACATAAAGTACTGGCAGGCAAAAATTGGTTTGCGGTTGAGCACACCAATGCGCCAGTCGTACTCGGTGTAGAAGAATTCCTGAGCCAGCAGCAACACCGAGTGTTCGAACAGTTCGGCGGTGGCCTTGAGCAAGGCTTGCTGGCTTTCGACCTTGATGACGCCCCTTGAGAAACAGCCGTCGGGGATTTTCAACACCAAAGGAAACCCCAGACGCTCGCCTACCCGCTCAAAGTCTTCCGGTCGCTCCTTGTAGAGGATTTCAGTGGCCGGCATGCCCAGTTGATGGCTCTTGAGCAAGTCAGTCAGGTAAACCTTGTTGGTACAGCGCAGGATCGACGCCGGATCGTCCATCACCACCAGGCCTTCACTCTCGGCTTTTTTCGCGAAACGATAGGTGTGGTTGTCGACGCTTGTCGTCTCGCGTATCAGCAGCCCGTCGTATTCGGCGATTCGGGCGTAGTCTTTGCGTTCGATCAGCTCAACGTCGATGCCCAGCATCTTGCCGACCCTGACAAAGTTGTCCAGAGCCTTGGGGTTGGAGGGCGGCAATGCTTCTTGCGGGTCGTGCAGAATGGCCAAGTCATAACGGGCCAAGCGCCGAGAGCGTGGCAGGCGCCAGATCTTGCGACTGAAACTATCTAGCGCGTTTGCAAACTGATCTTCCTGATCTTCACGCAACTTATGCAGGGTGCCGAACTTTACACCTTCGATGTGCCAACCGTTAGTTCGACGAAATTCAACTAACAATATCGGACAAGGGAAAACCTCGAATAACTGTCGAGCCAATTCCTGTAATGGCTCGATGGAGGTCTGGCCGAAGTACAGGGTCAAGGTGAAACCTTCGGTATCGCTGTAAACATGATGACTTAAGGCTTTTTCCAGGGTTTTATCCAGATCGTCCAAGGCCAGGCCATACAGAGACTTTCGGGTCAGCTCGCTGATGGTCCGCACCGACGGAATCACCTTGTGCCCCCGCGCTTCGGCCAACAGCGAGCAGTAATAACCGTGCCCGAGGTACTTGTAACTGCGGCACAGGTTGATCACCTGAACCCGTTTGCCCTGCTCGTTGTTACGGGTCTGTTCGAGGTATTCCTGGGCGGTGACGATGTCTTCACTGGGAAAGTATGAGGCCCAGTCTTCCTTGCGTTCGACGATTATCATCAACGGACTGGAAGTTCTGATCGAGGCATTTAAATAGTTTGCAGAAGTTATTGCCGTCGGCAACGTTTGTTCGGATACTTCGCGCCAATGACCTTGTACCGCTGACATAGTGATTGATCCGTTGGAGAACAAGACCTTTCCTATTAAGCACGAACTTTTTCGAAAGTCCCGTTTCGTTACGCAACTTTTACGGCGGTCATATGAATCCTGTTTTTCGCCTGGCGGTCATTGAAGACCTTCCAGCACTGCTGGCACTCGAACAGCAATGCTTCACCAC
>NZ_JBFTML010000068.1:0-53123 GCF_056396925.1 Pseudomonas sp. 05N433
AGGATACCCATTGCACCAACAGCGCCTCCAGCAACAGCGCCGGATTGAGGTTGGCCTTGCTCATCACTTTCTGCCGCTGGGCTAGAATCCAGTCCTGAATATTCAGGACTTTATCCTGAGCGGCTTTCTGCGCCAGGTATTGAATGACCTTGCGCATGTCCGCCAGCCCCAGCCCCGCTTCATCCTGAGTCAACTGATAACGCAGGATCAGGCTCGACCAGTCGCAGAACCAGTCGAACAGCAGCAACATGGGAATGGTTTTCCATTCCTCGGCCAGTTGCGTCGGCGATTGCTGCTGCTTGAGCAACTTCTTCACGCCCTCGACCACCAGCGCCCGCTGCTCGCGCACGCCCTGGGCCTGCAATTTGACCGCGGCCAATGGCGAACCGGCAGCAAGGGTCAGCAGTTCAATGCGCTCGTCTTCCGAGCAGTCCGGCAACGTCTTGGCCAGCCACGCCAGACTCATGGCTTCGCTCGGCAAAGGACAGGCCTGCTGTACGCAACGGCTCTTGATGGTCGGCAGCAGACGACTGGTCTGGTGGCTGACGAGCAGCAATACGGTGTCGCCGGACGGCTCTTCAAGGCTTTTTAGCAAGGCGTTGGCGGCGTTGATGTTCATCGACTCGACCGGCTCGATCAGCACCACTTTGCGACCGCCCATCTGCGAAGTCTGAACCACGAAGCTGACCAGGTCACGTACCTGATCGACCTTGATCGCCTTGTCTGCCTCTTCCGGTTCCAGGACGTAGTTGTCGGGATGACTACCGGCCTTGAGCAGAAGGCAGGATTTGCATTCACCGCAGGCGCCCTGGGCGGTCGGACGCTGGCACAACAAACTGGCCATCAACCGCTCGGCCAGCGCACGCTTGCCGATCCCGGCCGGGCCATGCAGCAGATAGGCATGGGCGTGCTGGGCACGACCGGCCAATTGCTGCCAGAGACTGTCCTGCCACGGATAGGCTTCAGCCACGGGTCAACTCCAGCAGACGTGGCAGCAAGACATCCAGAGACTGCTGAACCTGCGCCAGCGGTTGAGCGGCATCCACCAGGACATAACGCGCAGGATCCGCTTTGGCACGCTCGAGGAAGGCACTGCGCACGGCATCGAAGAACGTGCGGCCTTCAAGCTCGAAACGGTCCAGGCGACCGCGGGCGCTGGCGCGGGCCAGGCCCACTTCCACCGGCAGATCGAAGATCAGCGTCAAGTCCGGGCGCAGATCGCCCTGGACGAATGTTTCGAGGGTCGCGATACGCTCCAGCGACAAACCGCGACCACCGCCCTGGTAGGCATAGGTCGAATCGGTAAAACGATCACACAGAACCACCGCGCCACGGGCCAGCGCTGGGCGGATCACCTCGGCCAGGTGCTGGGCTCGCGCAGCGAACACCAACAGCAGCTCGGTGTCAGGGTTCATGACCTCATCGACCGGCGCCAACAACACGTCGCGGATCCGCTCGGCCAGGGGCGTGCCGCCCGGCTCCCGGGTCAACACCACCTCGATCCCGGCGGCGCGCAGACGCTCGGCCAGGTATTCGCGATTGGTGCTCTTGCCGGCACCTTCCGGGCCTTCCAGGGTAATAAACAAGCCAGTCACAGGCAGTCCTTAATCAGAGTCATTGCGGGCTTTGCAGCGCCGGAGCATCCCGCTCGGGTGCTGGCGCAGGCTCTTGTGCAGAGTCTTGCGGCGCTACTTGTGGCACATCTTCGGCCGCCGTATCAGGCGAAGTCGCCGAGGTTGGCGCCTGGACATCTTCCGTCAGCGGCGTGGTAGTCGGTGCCGGGCTGGAACGGTAATCGGCCCGGCGATTGAGCTGGAACTCCCGCACCGCATTGTTATGGGCGTCCAGATCATCGGAGAACACGTGGCTGCCATCACCGCGCGCAACAAAATACAGGCTGTTGCCGTCCGCCGGATTCAACGCCGCATGGATCGCCTCGCGGCCGACCATCGCAATCGGTGTCGGCGGCAGGCCAGCGATCAGGTAAGTGTTATACGGCGTCGGCTCCTTGAGATGGGCGCGGGTCAACTTGCCGTTATAGCGATCGCCCAAGCCGTAGATCACCGTCGGATCGGTCTGCAGCAACATGCCCATCTCCATGCGCCGCACGAACACGCCGGCGATTTGCCCGCGTTCCTGCGGCACACCGGTTTCCTTTTCCACCAGCGAGGCCATGATCAGCGCCTGATAGGGTTCGGTGTAGGGCACGTCGGCAGCACGCTGGCTCCACTCCTTGGCGAGGACTTCGTCGAGGCGGTCGTAAGCCTTCTTGAGCAGATCGACGTCAGTCATGCCACGCACGAAACGGTATGTGTCGGGGAAGAAGCGCCCTTCCGGGAAAATCCCGCCGTGCCCAAGCTTGTCCATCACCTGGCTGTCGCTCAAACCGTTGAGGGTCTGTTCGAGCTTTTCGTCCTTGGCCAGGGCCGCGCGGACCTGATGGAAATTCCAGCCTTCGACCAGCGTCAGGCTGTACTGAACCATTTCCCCGCGCTTCCACAGGTCGATCAGCCCTTCGACTGTCATGCCGGGAACCATGCGGTATTCGCCGCTGTGCAGCGGTTGCCCCGCCAGGTTGAAGCGCCAGTACACACGCAGCCAGAAAGCGTCCTTGATGACGCCATCGGCTTCAAGTCGAATGAAAGTGCGGTTCGGCGTAGTACCTTTGGGCACTTCCAACAGCTGTTCCTGGGCGATGTTCAGCGGCTGTTCCAGCGCCGAATGGATTTTCCAGGCACAAGCGCCCGCCAACAGCCCCGCCAGAACCAGTCCGGTTTCCAGCAGCAGCAATAATTTACGTCTCACGAATCAGGCATCCAGTAGCGCACGGGCAATGGTTTGGAGTTTACGGGTGAGCGGCCCAACCGGCCAGCTCAGTGCGGCATAGGCGCGCACCGGCCAAACGCCATAAACGCTGTTGCAGACAAAGACCTCATCAGCCCATTGCAGCTGTTCGAGGGTAATGTCGATGATTTGTGTGGGAATCCCCAATGACTCGGCTTGAAACAATAATTCGGCACGCATCACGCCTGCCACGCCACAACGTTTGAGATCGGCGGTCACCAGCACGCCATCGCGCACCAGGAACAGATTACTGAACACACCTTCGATCACTCGCCCGACCTGATCCAGCATCAAGCCTTCAGCATGCTCGGTGTCCTGCCATTCGGAACGGGCGATAACCTGCTCCAGACGATTCAGGTGCTTGAGACCGGCAAGCAATGGCTGCTTGGAAAGCCGTGTTGTACAAGGGAACAGGCGCACGCCCTGCTTCGCATGCACAGCCGGATAGGCAGCGGGAGGATTGCCTTGCAGAATGCGCCGGGCCTGGGCCGAGGGATCGGGGGCGTAACCGCGCAGGCTGTCGCCGCGGGTGAGGATGAGTTTGAGCACGCCCTCGCCCAGTGCGGCGGCATAGGCCAGCAGCTCCGCGCGGATCAGCTCATGATCGGCGGCAATCGCCAGGCGCGAACAGCCCTCGGCCAGACGCGACAAATGTCGATCCAGCAACAACGGCTGCCCGCCCTTGACGGCGATGGTCTCGAACAGACCATCGCCGTAAGCCAGGCCGCGATCTTTCAGCGACAAAGCGTCAGCCGGTTGACCGTCGACCCAGCTGTCCATCAGTCAGCGAACCGGCGGAACACCAGCGAGCCATTGGTACCGCCAAATCCGAAGGAGTTGGACAGCACCACGTCGATATCCATGCCGCGCGCGGTGTGGGGTACGAAGTCGAGGTCGCAGCCTTCGTCCGGCTCATCGAGGTTGATGGTCGGCGGGGCTACCTGACTGTTGATTGCCAGCACGCTGAAAATCGCCTCGACCGCCCCTGCGGCACCCAGCAGGTGACCGGTCATGGACTTGGTCGAACTGACGGCCAGCTTGTAGGCGTGATCGCCGAACACCGATTTGATTGCACAGGCTTCGGCGAGGTCGCCAGCCGAGGTCGAGGTGCCATGGGCATTGATGTACTGCACCTGATCACCATTGATCTTCGCATCGCGCAAGGCATTGGTGATGCAACGCGCAGCACCCGCGCCATCAGCCGGTGGCGAGGTCATGTGGTAGGCATCGCCACTGGTGCCGAAACCGATCAGCTCGGCGTAAATGGTCGCGCCACGGGCCTTGGCGTGCTCCAGCTCTTCGAGAACCAGTGCCCCGGCACCGTCGGACAGCACGAAGCCATCACGACCCTTGTCCCATGGACGGCTGGCACGGGCCGGCTCGTCGTTGCGGGTCGACAGTGCGCGGGAGGCACCAAAGCCGCCCATGCCCAGACCACATGCAGCCATCTCGGCGCCGCCGGCGATCATTACGTCGGCTTCGTCGTACATGATGTTACGTGCAGCCATGCCGATGCAGTGCGTACCGGTGGTACACGCCGTGGCGATGGCGTAGTTAGGTCCCTGTGCACCCAAGTGAATGGACAGGAAACCGGAAATCATATTGATGATCGAGCCAGGCACGAAAAACGGAGAAATCCGCCGTGGGCCGGAATCATGCAGTGTGCGGCTGGTGTCTTCGATATTGGTCAGACCGCCAATACCCGACCCCATGGCCACGCCGATACGCTCGCGATTGGCATCGGTAACCTCAAGACCTGCGTTACGCACGGCTTGAAAACCTGCAGCCAGACCGTATTGAATGAACAGGTCGAGTTTGCGGGCTTCCTTGACCGACAAGTATTCCTCGACATTGAAGCCCTTTACCGAGCCGCCAAAGCGGGTGGAATAGGCAGAAAGGTCGGTGTGTTCGATCAGACCAATGCCACTGCGGCCAGCCAGAATGCCCTGCCAGCTGCTCGGCACATCCGTGCCCAGTGGCGACAACATACCCATACCGGTGACTACGACGCGTCTACGCGACACAGCACTCTCCTTTTTTCAAATGACGACTTCGCACAAGGCCTAAAGAAAAAACCGCACGCCATGATGGCAGTGCGGTTTTTCCATGACAGCGAGCGACGACTAAAAACTATTACGCCTGATGGCTGGTAACGTAGTCGATTGCTGCTTGTACAGTAGTGATCTTTTCAGCTTCTTCGTCAGGGATTTCGGTCTCGAATTCCTCTTCCAGAGCCATCACCAGCTCAACGGTGTCAAGGGAGTCGGCACCCAGGTCTTCAACGAAGGAAGCGGTGTTGACCACTTCTTCTTCTTTAACGCCCAGTTGCTCAGCAACGATTTTCTTGACGCGCTCTTCGATGGTGCTCATACCTTGTTTTCACTCCTAATGGACAAATTCAGGCAGCTGGCCAGTGGGTAAGTGTATAGAAAGACTTTTCAGTTTTTCAACTGAAAGCTTCACTCCTCAAACCCTGCGGCCCTCTGCCGATAAAATAGATTGCAGCTTTATAACGGATTTTAGACAGCTCGTATGACATTTTTTTGAAGCAATCCGTCACATTTAACTCATGTACATCCCGGCCTTGGCGGCTGCGTAGTTTACTTGGCCTGCGTTGCCCATGGCACCCACAACCGAGCCAATACTGATAATTCGTCCCCAACGGGCTTTGGTCATACCGCGCAAAACGCCCTTGGACAGGCGGAACAGACTGTTCAAGTTGGTGTCGACAACGTCATGCCATTCGTCATCTTTCATGCGCATCATCAGGTTATCGCGGGTGATACCGGCATTATTGACCAGGATCGCCGGCGCACCGAACTGCTCCTGAATGCTCGCCAGCACGGCCGCTACGGACTCGTCGCTGGTGACATTGAGTTCCAGGCCAGTGCCCTGAATACCGTTTTCTTTCAGAGTGGCGGCGATACGCTCGGCACCCGATGCGGAGGTCGCAGTACCAACAACGATGGCACCCTGACGACCCAGCTCCAGAGCGATAGCCTGGCCGATACCACGGCTGGCACCGGTGACCAGTGCAACTTTACCTTGCAGACTCATGCAAGCTTCTCCTTGATCAGACCAGCGCTGCACGGGCGGCAGCGAAAGCATCTGGGGTATTGAGGTTAGAGGTCGACACGCCTTCAGCGCAACGTTTGTTCAGACCGGCCAGGACCTTGCCCGGACCGCACTCGACCAGTTGGGTTGCACCCTTGGCAGCCAGCGCCTGGACCGATTCGACCCAGCGCACAGGCTTGTAAAGCTGCTCAAGCAGATCGCGCTTGAGGGTTTCCA
This sequence comes from Pseudomonas sp. 05N433, assembly GCF_056396925.1. Lineage (NCBI taxonomy): Bacteria > Pseudomonadati > Pseudomonadota > Gammaproteobacteria > Pseudomonadales > Pseudomonadaceae > Pseudomonas > Pseudomonas sp. 05N433. The sequence continues at coordinate 6,136 of NZ_JBFTML010000068.1, forward strand.
GATCGGCTGGTACGTCGGCACTGACGTTCTGCACTACCGGAATCTGCGGCGCCTGCCAGTCGATCGCTGCGATCGACTCAGCGAATCGCTCGGCGGCCGGACGCATCAACTCGCAGTGGGACGGCACGCTGACCGGCAACGGCATGGCGCGCTTGGCACCACGCGCCTTGCAGCCTTCGATGGCGCGTTCGACCGCAGCCTTGGCGCCGGCAATCACTACCTGGCCCGGCGAGTTGAAGTTGACTGCGCTGACCACTTCACCTTGCGCCGCTTCGGCGCAGGCTGCCAGCACATCAGCATCGTCCAGACCGAGGATAGCGGCCATGCCGCCCTGCCCGGCCGGAACGGCCTCCTGCATCAATTGACCGCGACGCTCTACCAGCTTCACCGCGGCGCCCAGGCTCAGGCTGCCCGCAGCCACCAGGGCGCTGTATTCACCCAGGCTGTGACCGGCAACRTAAGCCGGACGCGCGCCGCCTTCAGCCAGCCACAGACGCCACAAGGCGATCGAGGCAGTCAGAATGGCCGGTTGGGTTTTATCGGTTTGATTGAGTAGTTCTTCCGGCCCTTGCTGGGTCAGCGCCCACAGGTCGTAACCCAGAGCATCGGAAGCTTCTTTGAATGTTTCAAGGACCACTGGGTGTTGCGCGCCCAACTCGGCCAGCATGCCGAGGGACTGCGAACCCTGTCCTGGAAAGACGAATGCGAGGGAAGCAGACATGTAACAAGCCCCTAATGATCTTGTCGTCGGAGAATTGACGTCCCGCCAGGGGAACGCAAGAAACTGACAGTTGGATGGCTCATTGAACTGAGCGGTCACATTTAAGCATTGTCTGACGAAAACGCCTAAGGCAACAAATCTTCCAGGCGCCCATGAAGACGTTCCGGCAAGTTTTCCTGGATCTCGATCAAGGCGCGCTGAATCGCACTCTGGAAGCCCTGAACCCCCGCCGAACCATGACTTTTCACGACAATTCCCTGCAAACCGAGAAAACTTGCGCCGTTATGGCGTGCCGGCGCCAGCTCGGCCTGCAAGCGCTTCATCAGCGGCAGCGCCAGTGCGCCTACCAGTTTCGACGCGAAATTTTTCTTGAACTGGGCCTCGATGCGCCCGGCGATCATGGTCGCCAGGCCTTCGCTGGATTTGAGCAGGATATTGCCGACAAAGCCGTCACACACCACCACATCCGCCTCGCCACGGTACAAACCGTCGCCCTCGACAAACCCGATGTAGTTCAGGCCACGCGCATTTTGCAGCAGGGTCGCCGCCAGCTTGACTTGCTGATTACCCTTGATGTCTTCGGTGCCGATGTTCAGCAACGCGACCCGTGGACGAACGACGCCCAGGGCTTGCGCCGCCACAGACCCCATCACCGCAAACTGCAACAGATGCTCGGCACTGCAATCGACATTGGCGCCCAGATCGAGCAACTGGCAGAAACCTTTCTCGGTCGGAATGGCGGCGACCATGGCCGGCCGATCGATCCCCGGCAAGGTTTTGAGCACAAACCGCGACAACGCCATCAGCGCACCGGTATTGCCGGCACTGACGCACGCCTGGACCTTGCCATCACGCAACAACTCCAGCGCCACGCGCATCGACGAATCAGGCTTGCCGCGCAGGGCCTGGGCAGGCTTTTCGTCCATGGTGATGACTTCGGACGCCGGCACAATCGACAGGCGCGAGCGATCCGCTGCCGATTGGCCAGCGATCAGTTCTTCAAGTAGGGAGGGTTGACCGACAAGGGTCAGGTGCAGCGAGGGCGTAGCTGACAGACAAGCAAGGCTGGCCTGAACAATGCTGCGGGGACCGAAGTCCCCGCCCATTGCGTCAATCGCGATGACTTGAGCGGACAAGGATTACTCGTCAGCGCCCTTGTCGATCACTTTACGGCCACGGTATACGCCTTCTGGCGATACGTGGTGACGCAGGTGAACTTCACCGGTGGTTTTTTCTACAGACAGGGTGCTAGCCTCGAGAGCATCGTGCGAACGACGCATGTCACGGGCAGAGCGGGATTTTTTGTTCTGCTGAACAGCCATAATTGATTAACTCCTAAACGTTTGGGTCACGCTTTAACTGCGCCAATACACTGAACGGGTTGGACCGCGTTACCTCGTCCTCGCTCGGTTCGGGCTCATCTGCTCCCGCCGGCTGCTGGCATTCTTCCGGATGATGAGCAGGCACAATGGGCAAGGCGAGCAGAAGCTCCTCCTCGATCAGTGACTGCAGATCCAATGGATCTTCGCCCAGTTCCAGCACGTCATAACCTTTCGGCAACGACTGGGTATTCGCACCCTCCTTCACCACAGCATAACTGCATTCGCTATGGATCGGCAGGGTGACCAGCTCAAGACAACGCTGGCAAACCATTTTGACTTCGGTGTCGATAAAGCTGTGGATTACCACAGACTTACGTTCATCTCGTTCAAAAACGAATTTAGCCTGCACCGTACCGACATTGTCGGAAAGCGGGTCGCAGAGTCTCTCCAAATCGGCCAGCAGCATTTCACCTTGAAGGGTGGTGCCACGGTCAGCCAATTTGCGCGGGTCAACGTGAGGTGGAATCGGGTCATTCAACATAGGCGCAGCATTATAGGGATGCCCCCAGCCATGTCAAAGGAAATTCAGCCCTGTCCGCCACTTGAGCCTGCGTTAGAATTCGCCCCTTGCCCTTTGGAGATGCGCATGCTGCCTTTATTACTCGCTTCAAGCTCGGTTTATCGCCGGGAATTGCTGGCCCGCCTGCAGTTGCCGTTTACTTGCAGCTCGCCGGATATTGACGAAAGCCATCGCCCGAACGAGTCAGCCATCGAACTGGTAAAGCGCCTCGCCGAAGAAAAAGCCCGGGCACTTACCGCCAGCCATCCTGCTCACCTGATCATCGGCTCGGACCAGGTCGCGGTACTTGGCCAGCGAATTATCGGCAAGCCACACAGCTTCGAAAAGGCCCGCGAACAACTGCTCGCATCGAGCGGTGCCAGTGTGACATTCCTCACCGGGCTGGCATTGCTCAACAGCCAGACCGGCCACTGCCAGGTCGACTGCGTGCCGTTTACCGTGCACATGCGCGCACTCGACGCAGCACGCATCGAACGCTACCTGCACGCCGAGCAGCCCTACGACTGCGCTGGCAGCTTCAAGGCTGAAGGATTAGGGGTGAGCCTGTTTCAAAGCACCGAAGGCCCTGACGCCACCAGCCTGATCGGCCTGCCACTGATTCGCCTGGTTGACATGTTACTGGCTGAAGGCGTGCAAATACCCTGAACCGCTGCGCGCGCACAAAAAAACCGGCCACACAGGCCGGTTTTTTTATGCAGACAACGATCAGCGCAACGCCGGCCCCTGGAAGCCCATCCACATCGCCAAATGCTCAGCCACGCTGGCACCGAGCTTTTTCGAGAAGCGATCAAACGGCGACTCCTCGATAGTGAAGTCCACCAGCTCTTTCTCGCCAATCACGTCACGCGCCACCGAACTGGCACTGCCCAGACCATCAATCAAGCCCAGCGGCAGCGCCTGCTCACCGGACCAGACCAGCCCGGAGAACAGCTCCGGATGATCTTTGTCCTTGAGACGATCGCCACGCCCCTTCTTGACGCTACTGATGAACTGCTGATGAGTGGTGTCGAGCACACCCTGCCAGAACTGAGTTTCTTCAGGCTTCTGCGGCTGGAACGGATCGAGGAATGATTTGTGCTCGCCAGAGGTGTAGGTACGACGCTCGACACCCAATTTTTCCATGGTGCCGACAAAACCGTAACCGGCCGCGGTCACACCAATGGAACCCACCAGGCTCGCCTTGTCGGCATAGATCTGATCTGCCGCACTGGCAATGTAATAGGCACCGGAAGCTCCCAGATCCGAGATCACCGCGTAAACCTTGGTATCCGGATGCAAGCCGCGCAAACGACGAATCTCGTCATAGACATAACCCGACTGCACCGGACTGCCGCCCGGACTGTTGATCCGCAGGATCACACCCTTGACCTTGTTGTCCTCGAAGGCTTTACGCAGACTGCCTACGATATTATCTGCACTCGCCGGTTCTTTGTCGGCGATCATGCCGGTTATATCGATCAGCGCCGTGTAAGCGGAACCGCGAGTGGCGCTTTTTTCCATATCCATCAGCGGCGAGAACAAGAACAACGCAAGCAACAGATATGCAAAGGTCAGCAGCTTGAAGAAAATCCCCCAGCGACGGGATCGGCGATGCTCCTGCACACTGGCCAGCAGGGTCTTTTCCAGCAGCTTCCAGCTTTTTTCGTCACCGCTCTCCGCGCTCGCCTTGGCGGGTGCTTTCCATTCGTCGGTCATGACATTTACCCCTGCAAAAAACCGTTATGCCCGCTGACTCAGCCAGGCGCGCAATTCTGAAAAACGATCAATGGACAGCCGCGGTTCGAACTGCTGCAACGCCTCAATCGATTGAGCGCCATAGCTGACCGCCACCGAATCCATGCCGGCGTTGCGCGCCATCTGCAGATCGAAGGACGAATCCCCGACCATCAGCGCCTGCTCCGGACGAACCTCGCAATGGGCGAGAATCTGCTCAAGCATCAACGGATGGGGCTTGCTGGCCGTTTCATCAGCTGCGCGAGTGACATCAAAATAATCTTCCCAACCGTGAGCTTTCAGCACCCGGTCCAGCCCGCGCCGAGCCTTGCCGGTGGCAACCGCCAGGTGATAGCCGTCAGCACGAAACGCCTCCATCGACTCAAGCACGCCCTCGAACAACGGCGAAGGAACAGCCTCTGCCGCGATGTAGTGCTCCGCATAATAGTCACGGAAAGCCATAAGCTCGCCATCGCCGATCTCGGGATACAAAGTCCGAATCGCCTCCGGCAACCCGAGACCGATAATGCCTTTGACCGCAAAATCATCGCGCAACGGGAAGCCAGAGCGCCTGGACGCCACGTGCATCGCCTCGACAATCCGACCAATGGAGTCTGCGAGCGTGCCGTCCCAATCGAAAATCAGCAGTTTGTAATCAGATGGGCGCACTCAATCGCTCCACGGTTTTGGCCCACATCTCGTCGACCGGCGCCTGCAACTTCAGCTCGCCGCCATCAGGCAGCGGCACGGTCAGCATGTAGGCATGCAGGAATAGACGCTTGCCGCCCAGGTCACGAATTTCCTTGCTGAAATCTTCATCGCCGTACTTGGTGTCGCCGGCGATGCAATGCCCGGCATGCAAAGTATGGACGCGAATCTGGTGAGTGCGACCGGTGATCGGCTTGGCTTCGACCATGGTGGCAAAGTCACCGAAGCGGCGCAGCACCTTGAACACGGTAAGAGCCTCCTTGCCTTCTTCGTCGACTTCGACCATGCGCTCGCCGGAGCGCAGATTGCTCTTTTGCAACGGCGCACGGACTTGCTTGATCGAGGTCGCCCAGTTGCCGCGCACCAGCGCCATATAGCGCTTGTCGACGCCATCACCGCGCAATGCGGCGTGCAAGTGACGCAACATGCTGCGCTTTTTGGCGATCATCAGCAGGCCGGACGTGTCCCGGTCGAGGCGGTGAACCAACTCGAGCTCTTTTGCATCAGGACGTAACTGACGAAAGGCTTCGATGACGCCGTAATTCAAGCCGCTGCCGCCGTGAACCGCGATGCCAGCGGGCTTGTTGATCACGATCAGCGCCTTGTCTTCGTAGACAATCGAGGCCTCGAGCCGCTGCAGCAGCCCCTGCGCCAGTGGCACGGGCTCGTCGCGCTCGGGCACGCGAACCGGCGGCACGCGCACGATGTCGCCCGCCTGCAGCTTGTATTCGGGCTTGATCCGACCTTTGTTCACCCGCACTTCGCCTTTACGCAAAATGCGGTAAATCAAGGTCTTGGGCACGCCTTTGAGCCGAGCGAGAAGGAAGTTATCAATACGTTGGCCGGCATATTCCGGCGAGACCTCAAGCAGTTGTACGCCTGGGGTCGAAGGGGCAGTAGTCGTCATGGTGCAGATGATAACAATTTTTTATGGAATTGAAGCACTTAATCATTGCTGCTATAGTCGCGAACGCCGCCAAAAGTGGCCTGGACAGCGGACTAACGGTCAAAAACCGGCCCTGACCAACGCAATTCACGAGGACGAGAGGCCGTCCTACGGGGCTTTCGCTACGTAACGGCAGAGTTTGCAGTTGTAACAAGCGCAGGTGACATAAGGCCTGAATCATGCCGCAAAGCAGAGTTTTCACTCGCCTTCCGAGCAAATATTCACGGCCAGTTCACAAAGTGCAGTCAGCTGCAAACGACCCCGAGCGAACGCTTCGGAAACAACGCCTAAATTAGCCATGATGCGTGACCTCCCCTTTCGGAGCTCACGGTAAATGCCAACCCGCTGCGGATTCTGCGCGCGGCAGCACCCGAATTATCAGGGATACGTGTAGGGTGGAGATGCACAACCGCTGGACTGTGTAGCAATAGGCTTTATCAAGACGCTTCATCTCGTCCACAGCCGCCGGTTGATTCCTCCTCCTGACTGAGTGCTTAAGTAGCCACAGCAAGCAGGACGCGTACGTCGCGATACCGGCCCAATTGGTCGGACATCGCTGGACACGGGAATGGCCAACCGCTCCCGACGCACCTGACACCGACCGTGAGAAGTCGTGTGTGCCGAACGCCGTTTCCGGCAGCCCGGAAACCGACGGTACTACATGAAAAGAATGCTGATTAACGCGACTCAACCTGAAGAGTTGCGTGTTGCACTGGTAGATGGCCAACGCCTCTACGACCTGGACATCGAATCCGGTGCACGCGAGCAGAAGAAGGCCAACATCTATAAAGGCCGGATTACTCGCATCGAACCAAGCCTTGAGGCTGCCTTTGTCGATTTCGGCTCTGAGCGCCACGGCTTCCTGCCCCTCAAAGAAATCTCCCGCGAATACTTCAAGAAAACTCCCGAAGGCCGCGTCAACATCAAGGACGTCCTGAGCGAAGGCCAGGAAGTCATCGTTCAAGTCGAAAAAGAAGAACGTGGCAACAAGGGCGCCGCCCTGACCACCTTCATCAGCCTGGCCGGTCGTTACCTGGTTCTGATGCCGAACAACCCGCGTGCCGGCGGTATCTCCCGTCGCATCGAAGGTGAAGAGCGCAACGAACTGCGTGAAGCCCTCAACGGCCTGGTTGCACCGGCCGACATGGGTCTGATCGTTCGCACTGCCGGCCTTGGCCGCAGCAGCGAAGAAATGCAGTGGGACCTCGACTACCTGCTGCAACTCTGGACCGCCATCAAAGAAGCCTCGCTGGACCGCGCCGCGCCGTTCCTGATCTACCAGGAAAGCAACGTGATCATCCGCGCCATCCGCGATTACCTGCGCCAGGACATCGGCGAAGTGCTGATCGACAGCGTTGAAGCCCAGGACGAAGCCCTGACCTTCATTCGCCAGGTGATGCCGCAGTACGCCAGCAAGATCAAGCTGTACGAAGACAGCGTTCCGCTGTTCAACCGCTTCCAGATCGAAAGCCAGATCGAAACCGCCTTCCAGCGCGTCGTCGAACTGCCTTCCGGCGGCTCCATCGTCATCGATCCGACCGAAGCCCTGGTGTCCATCGACATCAACTCGGCGCGCGCCACCAAAGGCAGCGACATCGAAGAAACCGCTCTGCAGACCAACCTTGAAGCCGCCGAAGAAATCGCCCGTCAGTTGCGCYTGCGCGACMTSGSCGGCCTGATCGTCATCGACTTCATCGACATGACCCCTGCCAAGAACCAGCGCGCCGTGGAAGAGAAAGTCCGCGAATGCCTGGAAGCCGACCGCGCCCGCGTGCAAGTCGGTCGCATCTCGCGCTTCGGCCTGCTGGAAATGTCCCGTCAGCGCCTGCGTCCATCGCTGGGCGAAAGCAGCGGCATCGTTTGCCCGCGTTGCAACGGCACCGGCATCATCCGTGACGTTGAATCGCTGTCGCTGGCGATCCTGCGCCTGATCGAAGAAGAAGCCCTGAAAGACCGCACCGCCGAAGTTCGCGCACAAGTGCCGATCCCGGTGGCAGCGTTCCTGCTCAACGAAAAACGCAACTCGATCACCAAGATCGAACTGCGCACCCGCGCCCGCATCGTCATTCTGCCGAACGATCACCTCGAAACGCCGCACTTCGAAGTTCAGCGTCTGCGTGATGACAGCCCGGAAGCCAGCATCAACCAGTCCAGCTACGAGATCGCTGCTGCCGCTGCGGAAGTCGAAGAAGTCCAGCCAGCCGCCGCGACCCGCACCCTGGTTCGCCAGGAAGCCGCAGTCAAGACTGCACCGGCTCGCGCCAATGCTCCGGTGCCGACCGAAGTCGTCGCCGCCCCAGTAGCTGCACCGGTTGCCGCGCCTGAGCCAAGCCTGTTCAAGGGCCTGGTGAAGTCGCTGATCAGCCTGTTCGCGACCAAGGAAGAGCCAGTTGCGCCGGTCGTGGTTGAAAAACCAGCGACTACCGAGCGCCCTGCCCGCAACGAAGAGCGTCGCAACGGTCGTCAGCAGAGCCGCAACCGTAACGGTCGCCGCGATGAAGAGCGCAAGCCTCGTGAGGAACGTGCACCGCGTGAAGAGCGCGCACCACGTGAGCCACGCGAAGAGCGTCAACCACGCGAAGCCCGCGAAGAAACGCCAGCAGTCGCCCGCGAAGAACGCGCTCCACGTGCCCCTCGTGAAGAACGTGCACCGCGCGCACCGCGCGAAGATCGCAAGCCACGTGGCGATCGTGAAGAACGTCCGGTTCGTGAACTGCGCGAGCCTCTGGATGCCGCTCCGGCCGCCGCTGCCACCGCTGAAGAGCGTCCTGCCCGTCAGCCACGCGAAGAGCGCGCTCCACGCCCACCGCGTGAAGAACGTCAACCACGCACCGAGCAAGCCGCTGCTGCCGCTGCCGAAGAAGAGCTGCCAACCAACGAAGAGCAACTGCAGGAAGATGGTCAGGAAGTCGCCGAAGGCGATCGTCCACGCCGCCGCTCCCGTGGCCAGCGTCGTCGCAGCAACCGTCGTGAGCGTCAGCGCGATGCCAACGGCAACGTGATCGAAGGTTCGGAAGAATCCGAATCCACTGAAAACGCCGAAGCGCCAAGCGCTGCCGATCTGGCCGCCGGCCTGGCTGTTACCGCAGCCGTTGCCAGCACCGTGATCAGCGCACCTGCTGAAGCACAAGCCAACGAGCAAGCCGAACGCGCTACTGCTGCCACTCTGGAAACCGCTCCGGTTGAAGCGCCAGTGGTTGAAGCGAGCACGCCGGTGGAAGTCATCGCCGCTCCGGAAATCGAAGTGGCCCCGGCTCGTGAAGCGCGGCCTGAAGTTGAAGCTGCCGCCGAACCAGTGGTTGCTGCAGAACCTGTCGTTGAAGCACCAGTGGCTGAACAGGTACGCGAAGTTCGTGAAGAACAAACCACGTTCAACTGGGTTGCCGAGCCACCGGTTGCTGTCGAAGCTCCAGCGCCAGTCGCTGAGGCTCCGGTTGCTGAAGCCCCAGCGGTTGAAGCCACGGTCTCCGAGCCAGTGGTTGCGGCTGCCGAGCCTGCTCCGCTGCTTGAAGCACCGGTGGTTGCCGAAGCTGCACCCGTGGTCGAAGCCGCCCCTGTCAGCGCTCTGACTCCAAGTGGCCGTGCGCCGAACGACCCGCGTGAAGTACGTCGTCGCAAGCGTGAAGCCGAGCGTCTGCAGAAGGAAGCCGAACTGGCTGCCGCTGCTGCTCCGGCCGCTGCCGAGCCAGCACCGGTTGTTGCTGAAGTCGTCGAGGCAGCCCCTGCCCCGGCCGCTGAAGTGTCTGCCGAGCCGGTTGAATCCGTGATCGACGAAGCACCGCGCTCCGTACAGGAAGCGGTAGAGCAACACGAGCAAGCCCTGGAAAAAGAGCACGAGCCTAAACCCCTCGCCTGATTCCATCGGCCACTAAAAAGCCCCGCCTGGTGATCCCAGGCGGGGCTTTTTTATGTCGGTTGCTTCGCAGGAAAACCGCGATGGCGGTGCATCAGGCGAAGACCAACCTCTCTGGTATGTCCACATCCCACAACACACCCGGATCCTCCACCGCCACCTCGACCACCCTCGCCTGCGCAAACAGTGACTTGGCGCCCTGATCGCCGGTCAGCGCCATCAATCCCGGACCGAAGCTTCGCCCGAACCCCACCGGATGCCCATATTGCCCTTCATGCACCGGCACGCTGATGGTGTCATCCGCAATGGCCGCGACGACCTGCTCAATGCTCGACGGCAGGATAAACGGCATATCCCCCAGCATGATCAGCCAGCCACCGTGGTGCGAACAGGCCGCCACACCCGCCGCAATGCTGTCGCCCAGGCCGGTCGTCTCGATTCGCACAATCTCGCAACCATAAGCCTGCGCCATGCGAATCACTTGCGGGCGGTCCGCGGTGGTGACCAGCACACGCTTCTCGAGTGTGGCTGGCAGATTCACCAGCACCTGCTCGATCATTGAGTGCACGGTGATGCCATCACGGGCGGTGCAGTCCACCAGCAACTTGTCCTTATCGTCACCCGCTACCTGTCGAAACCGGCTGCCCTGCCCGGCGGCTAGAACGATAACGCCAATGGAGTCACTCATACGCCCTCCTGCAACGGCCTCTTCTGCTTGAGCTCGATGCCGTTCTTGATCGCCACAATCTCGGCCAGCAGCGACAAGGCGATTTCCGCCGGAGTATGGCTGCCGATGTGCAAGCCGATCGGGCCGTGCAAGCGTTCGATGGCCTGTTGGGACAAGCCTAGCTGAGCCAGGTTGTCCCGGCGCTTCTGACTGTTGACTCGCGAACCCAGCGCACCGACATAAAATGCCCTGGAATCCAGGGCCGTGAGCAGCGCCATGTCATCCAGGCGCGGATCGTGGGTGAGCGCGACGATGGCGGTGCGTTCGTCGGTCTGGATGGTCAGCACTGCTTCGTCGGGCATGCCCGGAACGAAGCGACCGTGTTGTTCTTCCCAGCCGTAGACGAACTCGGTGCGCGGATCGCAGATCAGCACTTCGAAATCCAGCAGCCGTGCCATCTCGGCGACATACCGCGATAGCTGCCCCGCGCCGATCAACAACAATCGCCAACGCGGGCCGTAAATGGCGCGCAGTGTGTTGCCATCAAAACTCAGCACATCGTGCTTGTTCGCCGGCTGCAGAACCACTTCACCGGTCGCAATATCCAGCGAGCGCGCAACGATTTCATGCGCCTCGCAGCGCGCCAGCACCTGGGCGACCCACGCCGGATCGCCGACGCGCTCCTCGGTCAGGCGCAACGTGCCGCCGCAGGGCAAACCAAACCGCGCGGCCTCCTCACGAGTGACGCCATAAGTAATCAACTGCACCGGAGGCCCATCGGCCGGGATACGGCCATCGTGCAGCCGGGCAATCAGGTCATCCTCGACACAGCCACCGGACACCGAGCCAATCACTACGCCATCGCCACGCAAGGCGAGCATGGCGCCAGGTGCCCGGGGCGCGGTACCCCAGGTCTGAACCACGCTGTACAACATCACCCGCTGACCGGCGCGGCGCCATTCCAGCACGCTGCGCAGGACGTTCAGATCGACGCTATCCATCAGGCGCCAGCCTTCTGCCAGCCTTGCAGCTGATAGCGAACCGGCAAGTCACGGATGCGCTTGCCGGTGGCCGCGAAGATCGCGTTGCACAGCGCTGGCGCAATCGGCGGCACGCCCGGCTCACCGACCCCGCCCAACGGTACATTGCCCGGTGGCGTGACCAGGTGCACGGCGACTTCCTTCGGTGCCAGGGACATGCGCGCCACTTCGTACATGTGGAAGTTGTCCTGCTGGACCTTGCCGTCCTTGAAGCTGATTTCCCCCAGCACCGTGTTGCCCAGGCCCATGACGCAGGCGCCTTCGAACTGCGAGCGAATTCGCTCGGGGTTGATCTGCGGGCCGCAGTCCACGGCGATGTCGGCTTTGTGCACGATCAGCGTGCCATCGTCTTTGACTTCGACTTCGATCACGGCTGCCACATAAGTGACAAAGCTGTAATGCACCGCCAGGCCCAGGCCACGGCCCTTGGGTAGCTTACGCCCCCATCCGGCGGCTTTAGCGGCGGTTTCCAGCACGGTGCGCATCCGCGCGGTATCGATCGGATACCGCTCGGGGGATTCGCCGTAGTTCCACTCTTCACTCAAGGTACGCGGATCGATCTGACGGTCCGGGCCAAGCAGCTTGATCTGGTATTTGAGCGGGTCCTGGCCGGCCTTATGCGCCAGTTCATCGACAAAGCTCTGAATCGCAAAGCCATGAGGGATGTTCGACACAGAGCGATACCAGCCGACCCGCGTGTGGACCGCTGCTTCAGGGTTTTCCAGGCGCACGCTGGGGATCGCATAAGCCATGTTGGTAAAACCCATGCCCAGCTCGAAAGCCGCTTCATGGTTCATCCCCGGCGCGAACAGCGCGGTGATGCTTGGCGCCACCGTGCGGTGCAGCCAGCCAGACGGCAAGCCGTCCTTGTTCAGACTGGCCTTGAGGTATTCGGCAGACACGGTGTGGAAATACGAGTGGTGGATGTCGTCTTCACGGGTCCACTGCACCCGCACCGCTTTGCCCGGGAATTCCTTGGCCAGGATCGCCGCTTCAACCACGAAGTCCGGCTTGGACTTACGACCAAAACCGCCGCCGAGCAAGGTGACGTTGAACGTGACGTTATCGAACGGAATGCCCAGGCGCTCGCCAATCCGCTCGCGGGTGACTTGCGGCGCCTGGCTTGGCGCCCAGGCCTCACACACACCGTCCTTGAAACGGGCGATGGCGACCATCGGCTCCATCGGCGATTGCGCCAGGTGCGGCAGATAGTAAGAAGCTTCAAGGGTGCTGTCGGCAGCGCTCATGGCCTGGTCGATGTTGCCGGTGTTGCGCACCACTTTGCCGGGCTTGAGCGACGCGGCTTCGAGTTCCTTGCGGTAGGCGATCGAGTCGTAACTGGCGTTGGGGCCGTCATCCCACTCGATCTTCAGCGCTTCGCGGCCCTTGATCGCCGCCCAGGTGTTGCTGGCCACCACAGCCACACCGCCAAGAGGCTGGAACTCGGACGGCAATGGACGGCTTTCGATTTGCAGAACCTTGATCACCCCCGGGACTTTCATCGCAGCGCTGGCATCGAAGGATTTGACCTTGCCGCCGTAGACCGCCGGACGGGCGATGGTGGCGAAAAGCATGCCGTCGAAATGCACATCGGCGCCGTAGACCGCGCGACCGTTGACGATGTCCGCACCGTCGATGGCCTTGGTGCCTTCCTTGCCGATGTAGCGAAACTCCGACGGCTGCTTGAGCCGCAGGCTGTCGCGAGCCGGCACCGTAAGCGCACTGGCTGCTGCGGCCAACGCGCCGTAGCCCAATTCACGGCCAGTCGATTTATGGATGACCTTGTGCAGTTGCGCATGGCACTCGCTGACCGGCACTTTCCATTGCGCGGCAGCAGCTTGCTCAAGCATGGTCCGCGCGGCAGCACCGCAACGGCGCATCGGCTCGTACCAATGACGCATGCTGCGCGAGCCGTCGGTGTCCTGATTGCCGAAACGTACTTCATCGCCCGGCGCCTGTTGCACTTTGACCTGTGCCCAGTCGGCTTCCAGTTCATCGGCCACCACCATGGACAGACTGGTGCGCACGCCCTGGCCCATTTCCGAACGGTTGCAAATCACCGTCACGCTGCCATCGGCGGCGATGCTGATGTAAACCTTCGGATCATCGATCCAGCCGTTGGGCATGCCGTCGGCACCGAATTTCTGCTCTTTTTCGGCGGCTAATGCATCCTGCCAGCCCCAACTGGCGGCCAGCACCAGCGCACTGGTGGCGCCCACGCCCTTGAGGAAACCGCGTCGGCTGAGATTACTCAGCGCAAAATCATTCGGTAGCTGGCTCATGCCTTGGCCTCCTTCAGGTGAGTGGATGCCTGGCGGATGGCGGTCTTGATCCGGTTGTAGGTGCCGCAACGGCAAATATTGCCGACCATCGCCTCTTCAATCTGCTCGTCGCTGGGGTTCGGGTTGGTTTTCAGCAGCGCGGTGGCCGACATGATCTGTCCACCCTGGCAATAACCGCACTGAGCCACGGCGCTGTCGAGCCAGGCTTGCTGGACGACTTTGCCCACCGGGTCGGCGTGCAGGTTGTCGATGGTGCTGACGTTCTGGCCGACCACCGAGCCGATCGGTGTGATGCAACTGCGCGCTGGCGCGCCGTCGATATGAATGGTGCAGGCGCCGCACAGGCCCATGCCGCAGCCGAATTTGGTGCCGTTGTAGCCAGCCACGTCACGGATCGCCCAGAGCAGCGGCATGTCCTCGGTGACATCGAGTTGATGATCTTGACCATTGAGTTTCAGGGTAATCATGGGCACGCCCGCATAGTTATAGAGGTTATGGGGTCGAGCAATCTGCCGCTTGGGGTTCGCGGTTCACTACACGCAGATCGACTCAGGCTAATCGGCTCTCATATGTAGACGCGACGTCTGCACCGGGCCTTTGATGGAGCAAATGCTTGCATCGTTAGCTGGCTAAGTTAACTGAGCATTAACAAAAAAGCCCTGCACATTTGAAAATGTGCAGGGCTTTTTAATCAGCCTGAAGCGTAGCCTCAATACTGGTTGGGTTCCATTTCCAGGTCGACCTTGAAACGCTCTGCAATGTCTTTCTGAATGCGCTGCGCCAGATTCAGCAATTGCAGGCCCGTTGCGCTGCCGTAGTTGACCAGCACCAGCGCCTGTAATTTATGCACACCGGCATCGCCGTCGCGAAAGCCTTTCCAGCCGGCGCGTTCGATCAGCCAGCCCGCCGCCAGCTTCATTTGCCCATCGGGCTGCGCATACGCCACCAGATCCGGGTATTCACCCTTGAGTTGTGCCACAAGTGCGGCGGGCACCAACGGATTCTTGAAGAAGCTGCCGGCATTGCCGAGCACCGCCGGGTCCGGGAGTTTTTCGCTGCGGATGCTGCAAATGGCCTGGCTGACGTCGGTCGGCGTCGGGTGATCAATACCCTGCTCGGTCAGGCGCTGACGCACCGGGCCGTATTCCAGGTGCAGGTGCGCGGTGCGCGTGAGGGTGAAACGCACCCGCAGGATCAACCAGCGCCCCGGCTCCTGTTTGAACAGGCTGTCGCGGTAGGCAAAGTTGCACTCGGCCAGTGTGAAGTCCCGCAGCTCGCCGGTCTGGCGATCGAGGGCTGTCAGGCCGGCGAATACGTCCTTTATCTCGACACCGTAAGCGCCGATGTTCTGCATCGGTGCCGCGCCGACGGTGCCGGGGATCAGGCTGAGGTTTTCCAGCCCCGACCACCCTTGCGCCAGGGTGTGTTGCACAAACGGGTGCCATGGCTCGCCCGCCTCGGCTTCGATCACCACCTGGTTGCCGTCATCGCTCAGCAGGCGAATCCCCCGAGTGGCCATGCGCAACACCAGTGCCGGCACATCGGCGGTCAGCAACAAATTGCTGCCACCACCGATCACCAGCACCGGCACTTCGTGTTCCACCGCGTAGGCCAGGGCTTCGCGCACGTCGGCATCGCTATGGGCTTCGGCAAACAGCCGCGCCTGAACGTCCACGCCAAAGCTGTTGTACGGTTTGAGCGAAACCCGGGGTTGAACCTGCAAACTCATAGCCGTCCCTTCAATTCGATCACCAGCAGATCGCTGGCGCGCTCGATCAGGTCCAGTACCTGTTCGAAGCCTTGGTCGCCGTCGTAATAAGGATCCGGCACTTCATCGACTTCCGACTGGTAGCGACGCAGGAACAAATCCAGCTCGGCCTTGCCCTTGGCCGGTTGCATGGTCTTGAGGTGGCGCAGGTTGCTGTTGTCCATCGCCAGAATCAGGTCGTAAGTGGCGAAATCGGCGCGGGTCACTTGCTGGGCGCGCTGGGCGGACAGGTCGTAGCCGCGCAGTTTCGCCGCAGCCTGGCTGCGCTTGTCCGGGGCCTTGCCGACGTGCCAGTCACCGGTGCCGGCAGAAGCCACTTCGACTTGATCGGCCAGCCCCGCCTCACGCAGCTTGTGCCGCAATACGCCCTCAGCCGTGGGGGAACGGCAGATGTTGCCCAGGCAGACGAACAGAACCCGCATCAGGCCTCCAGCAGGCGACGAACGCGCTCGAGATCTTCAACGGTGTCGACGCCGGTGGGCGGTGCGATCAGCGCATTGGCGACGTGAATCCGCACGCCGTGCCAGAGGGCACGCAGCTGTTCCAGAGACTCGGTGTTTTCCAGCCAGCACGGGCCCCAGGTGACGAAGTCCTGAAGGAAGCCGGCACGGTAAGCATAAATGCCGATGTGGCGGCGATATGGCACGCCTTCCGGCAATTGCTCGCGGCTCTTGGCAAACGCGTCCCGAGCCCACGGCAAGGTGGCACGACTGAAGGTCAGCGCCAGGCCATTGAGGTCGCTGACCACTTTGACCACATTGGGGTTGAACAGGGTTTCGACGTCTTCGATCGGCTCGGCCAGGGTGGCCATGCGTGCTTCGGTGTGAGCAGCCAGGTTGGCGGCGACCTGATCGATCACGCTTGGCGGGATCAACGGCTCGTCGCCCTGAACATTGACCACGATCGCGTCCGGGGCCAGGCCCAGTTTCGCCGCAACTTCAGCCAGGCGGTCAGTGCCGGAGTTGTGATCTTCGCGAGTCAGCACCACTTCGGCACCAAAGCCCTTGCAGGCCTCGACGATGCGCGCATCGTCAGTGGCAACCACCACGCGCTGGGCGCTGCTTTTGCTCGCCTGTTCCCAGACGTGCTGGATCATCGGCTTGCCGGCGATCAGCAGCAGCGGCTTGCCCGGCAAGCGGGTGGAGGCGTAACGCGATGGAATGACAACGGTAAAGGCTGTGGTCATTTATCCAGACGCTCATCGGTGGTCAGGGTGCGCGCTTCGCTTTCGAGCATCACCGGGATGCCGTCGCGAATCGGGTACGCGAGGCCGGCGCCCTTGCTGATCAGCTCGGTTTTGTCGGCGCTGAGCTTGAGCGGGCCTTTGCAGACCGGGCAAGCGAGGATGTCGAGCAATTTGGTGTCCATGTACATTCCCTGGATAGAAACGGAGTTAAGGCAAAAGACGAGCCGGCAACAGGCGCATCAGCTGTGTATCGAACCAGGCCACGAAGGCCGGCGATGGCGCAGCATCGACCGCCAGRTACCACCARTCRGCGGCSGCGAAGGYWCGGCAYTTCACCGCRTCCTTYTCKGTCATCACCAMYGGYARYGACGGTGTGAAATTCAAGGCCTGCRCGCTGTATTCGGCGTGGTCGGCAAATGCATGGGGCACTGGCCGCCAGTGTAGCGTTTCGAGGGTCGTGAAGAAACGCCGGGGATTGCCGATCCCGGCCACGGCGTGCAGGGCCTGACCAGCGGGAAAGTGGTCCAGAGGCCGCCGTTCGCCGCTGTGCAGGTTGACCAGTTCGGTGGGTTGCAACTGGAAGGCAAAACCGTCTTCGCGATCATTGGCAGCGCCGTTGTACAGCACTGCATCGACGCTTTGCAGGCGCTCGACCGGTTCGCGCAATGGTCCGGCGGGCAGACAACGGCGGTTGCCCAAGCCGCGAGCGGCGTCGATCAGCACCAGTTCCAGGTCTCGAGCCAGCCGGTAATGCTGCATACCGTCGTCGGAAAGGATCAGGTCCAGCGGCTCACTCGCCAGCAAGGCTTTGACCGCACGGCTGCGGTCCGGGTCGATCATCAGCGGCACGCCGGTGCGCTGGACGATCAACAGCGGCTCATCGCCCGCCACGTCCGCGCCTTGATCCGCCGCGACCCGCCACGGCAATTGCGGCGGTTTGGCGCCGTAACCACGGCTGACCACACCCACCCGCAGACCGCTGCGCTGGCAGTGCTGGATCATCCACAGAATCAGCGGCGTCTTGCCCGTGCCGCCCACCGTGATGTTGCCGACCACGATCAGCGGCACCGGCGACTGATAGATCTCGCCCTCGCCCGCCAAAAAGCGCTCGCGCTTGCCAGTGACCACGCGTCGATACAGCCATTCAAGAGGCTGCAACAGCTTCAACGCCGGATGACCTTCGTACCATGCGGCGAGCAATCGATCGGACATGGCCATCAGGACGCCGGCGCCGCCTCGACAGTGGTCATGCGCAAGTGGCTGAAACCGAGCTTGCCGGCAGCGTCCATCGCGGTGATGACGGACTGATGGGGGGTTTTGCCATCGGCGCTGATGGACAACGGCAGATTGGTGTCGCCATTGGATTCTTTCTGTAGCGCTTCCATCAGGCTGGTCAGGTCGTTCTTCGGCAACAGCTGGTTGTTGACCGAATACGCCCCGTCGGCGCTGATGGCGATGTCCAGTTGCTTGAGCTGCTGGTCTTCGGCCGGGGAGCCGCTGACCGCTTCCGGCAGGTCGACGCGCAACTGGGTTTCACGGGTGAAGGTGGTGGTCACGACGAAAAACAGCAACAGGATAAACACCACGTCGATCAGCGACGCGAGGTTGATGTCTACCGTTTCCCGTGGTTTACGACGGAACTTCACGCTTTACCCTCGGCCAGGTCCACGTCGCGATCGCCCTGAATAACCTCGACCAGTTTGATCGCCTCTTGCTCCATGCCCACCACCAGCTCATCGATCCGGCGTTGCAGGAAGCGGTGGAAGAACACGGCCGGGATACCGACCATCAGGCCCGCGGCGGTGGTGATCAAGGCCTTGGAAATACCCCCGGCCAGCACCGCGGCGTTGGTGCCCATGCCCGTGCCCATGAACGCACTGAAAATATCGATCATGCCCAGCACCGTACCCAGCAGCCCCAGCAACGGAGCCATGGCGGCGATGGTGCCCAAGGCGTTGATATAACGTTCGAGCTCATGAATCACCCGCGCGGCGGCCTCTTCGATGCACTCTTTCATGATCTCGCGACCATGCTTGGAGTTCGCCAGACCGGCGGCGAGGATCTCGCCCAGCGGAGAGTTGGCGCGCAACTCCTTGAGTTTTTCTTTATTGAGTTGCTTGTCCTTGATCCAGACCCAGACCTGCCCGAGCAAGTGCTCCGGGGTCACGCGGCTGGCGCGCAGGGTCCAGAGACGCTCGGCGACGATCGCCATGGCCGCGATGGAACTCAGAATGATCGGCAGCATCATCCAGCCGCCGGATTTGACCAATTCCCACACAGTGACAGTCCCCTCGAAAAAGTGCGCCACTCTAACATAGGGGGTGGGCGCACCGAAGACCGCGATGTCGCATCCGGTCGGGCTTTAATGACGCGGGCTACTGGCGCAATGCTGGCGGATCGCGCCAGAAACGCCGTTCCTGAAGCATCGTCCAAGGTGGTTTGAAGCGCCCCAGTTGTAGACGAATGGCACCCTGCTCGGCGCTGTCGTAGATCGCCATGCCACGCTTTTGATAACGCGCCACGACTGTGGGATGGGGATGACCGAAAGAATTACCGTTGCCACGGGAAATCAGCACCGCTTTAGGCAGCAGAGCGCTGAGCAACGCCATCGAAGATGAGCTGCGACTGCCGTGGTGCGGGGCCTGCAACCAGTCCGTCGGCACCGCCAGTGGACTGTCGAGCAGCACCCGCTCGGCCGCGGTATCGATATCGCCGGTCAGCAGCAACCGCTCGCCGTTGGCTTCGATCTGCAGCACGCAGGATTTCTGATTGCTGTCGCTGGCCGACGACCACTGCCAGAGCTGGAACCGCACATCGTCCCAGGTCCACTGTTGACCGCTCTCGCAGCCCTCGGCATGCAGCTCGTCCGGCAGGGCCAGTGGGTCGCCACTCAGTACCCGAGTCACCGGCACACCGCTGGCAATCGCTCGCGCACCGCCGGCGTGATCGGCGTCGGCATGGCTGATCAGCATCAAATCAAGTCCATTCACCCCCAGTTTGCGCAATGTTGGCAACACCACCCGCTCACCCAAGTCGATATCGCCGAACCGTGGCCCGGCGTCATACAGCAGAGTGTGATGGCGGGTGCGCACCAGAATGGCCAACCCCTGGCCGACATCCAGCTGCCAGATTTCGGCGACGCCTTCAGGCAGCGTGTGCCGGGGCGCAAAAACCAGCAACAGCAACATCGGCCAGCCCAGCGGGCGCAACGGCACGCCCGGTGGCAGTAACAGCAGAAATGCGCCCAGTGCGCCGAACGCCCAAACCCACAACGGAACCGCCACCGGCACCCACGCGGGCAATTGCCCGGCCACCAACGCCAGCCCCTTGAACAAAAGGTCGATCAGACTGCCAGCCAACCACAGTAACCCCTCGCCCACATAGGGAACGGCCAACAGCAGCGTTCCGAGCAAGGCCGGCGGCAAGACCAGCAGGCTGATCCAGGGCACCGCCAGAAGATTGGCCAGCGGCCCGCTGAGACTGATCGGCAACCCCAGTACCAACAGCAGCGGGCACAGACCGATTGCGATCAGCCATTGGGCACGGGTCCAGGTTTGCCACCAACGCCACGGGCCCAATCGCCCACCAAAGGTGAAAATCAGCACCGCTACTGCCGCAAAGGACAACCAGAAACCCGGTTGCAGGCTTGCCAGCGGGTCCAGCAGCAAAACACCGTCAAGCGCCAGCAACAGCGGCCACCAGGCGCCGAGGTGACGAAACCGTAGCCGCCACAACAACAGCAGACCAATCATCAGGCAGGCCCGACGCACCGGCACCTCGAAACCGGCCAGCAGCCCATAACCGAGCGCCGCCGCGAACGCCAGCCCACACGCCCATGGCAGCCACGGCAAGCGCCTAGGCCATAAGCCATAGCGCGCCAGCCCGGCGATCAGCAGATACACCAGCCCCGCCAGCAAACCAATGTGTTGCCCGGAAATCACCAACAGATGCACGGTGCCGGTGTCTTGCAGCACCTGCCAGTCCTCACGGCTCAGCCCGGCGCCGTCCCCCAGCACCAACGCCGTCAGCGCTCCCGTTCGCCCGTGCGCATCCACGGCCTGCAAACGCTGACGAATGCCGTCGCGCCAGGCCCACTGCGCTTGCCCCAGTCGCTGACCGTCCTTGACGGTCCCAGTGGCGCCAATACGTTGGGCCAGCAACCAGGCGTCGTAATCAAAACCATGAGGGTTGAGCAGCCCGGCAGGACGCTTCAATTTGACTGCCAGCCGCCACCGCTCGCCACTGTTGACGGGCGGCCCGCCATACCAGGCCAGACGCAGGTGCCGGGGCAGTTGGGTGCGACGCGACTGACTGTCTGTCAGTTCGAAACGCACTACACCCTCGGCCTGCTGCGGCAACCCGGTAACCCGGCCTTCGACCCAGCGAGTCTCGCCATCGAGCTTCAGCGCCAGGCGATCATCCAGCGCCCACTGCGCATTCGCACACGCCCAACTGAAGCCAAACAACCAAAATGCCAGTGGAAAGGTTCGAAACGGCAGCAACATCAAACCCACTACCGGCAACAACAGCCACAACCCTGCCGGCGGCAGTGCCGGCAAAAAACGCAGGGCCAGCAGACCCAACGCCAGCGCCATCATCCCTGTGCGCATAAGCCCGTCCTTGAGAGTCCCCTCCCTAGGCTTAGCCGTCGCGCCGCACAGGCGTCGTTAACAATTGTCACAAAGTCTGAATGGGCGGTTCGTAGAATCCAGACATACTTGCCGCCTTAACCGACCGAGAAGCCTTATGCCCCGGCGCTTATTCAAACGCTACATGCCAGACCCGACCAGCATCAGGGAACACAAATCCTTACGCTTTCTTGGCACCCTGCTGCATGACCCGAACCTCTGGCACCTCAATCGTCATTCCGTCGCGCGGGCCATGGCCGTCGGCCTGTTCGCGGCGTTCCTGCCCATCCCGTTGCAAATGCTGTTGGCGGCCATCCTCGCCATCGTAGTGCGCGGCAACATGCCGATAGCGGTCAGCCTGGTCTGGCTGACCAACCCGATCACCATGCCGGCGGTGTTCTTCTGCACCTACCAGACCGGCGCCTGGTTGATGGACGTCCCCGCCAGGAGCTTGCCGGACGAGTTGACCTGGGCATGGATCAGCGGCGAGCTCTCGACTTTGTGGCAACCGTTTTTACTGGGCTCGGTGGTAACGGGGCTGGTGCTTGGGGCGTTGGCTTATTGTCTGGTGATGATGTATTGGCGCTGGTGGGTGAGTCGGCAGTGGGCACGGCGTAAGCGCAGCCGGATGCAGGAATGAAAAACGGCCTCCACTTGGGAGGCCGTTTCTTTTTGCGGTGTTTGCCCGCGAAGGCCGTGACACGGTCTTGATCAGGTACGCATCCCGCGCCCACTCACCAGCAGCCGCGCACAACCGATGTACAGCACAACAGTCGCTACCAGCATGAAAGCAATCGCCACGCTGATCTTGATGTCCGACACGCCAAGAATGCCGTAACGGAAGGCGTTGACCATGTGCAGCACCGGGTTGGCCAGCGAAACGGTCTGCCAGAACGGTGGCAACAAGCTGATCGAGTAGAACACCCCGCCCAGGTACGTCAGCGGTGTCAGCACGAAGGTCGGGATGATCGAGATGTCATCGAAATTGCGTGCAAATACCGCGTTGATGAAACCCAGCAACGAGAAGATCGTCGCCGTCAGCAGCACCACCAGAACGGTCACGCCCAGGTGATGCACCTGTAGCGTGGAACTTGCTGCCAAAGAAACTCGACACCACGTTGCCATAGGAGTTGGTGATCACCGACATCATGATCAGCCCCGGCACGATGTACTCCATGTACGTGAAGCCACCCATGCCGCCGATCTGCCGACCGATCAGATTGCCGAAGATCACAAAGTACAGAACCATGGTGATGGCTGGCGGCAGCAAAGTCTGCGGCCAGATCCGGGTGAAGCGCTTGACCYCACGGTAAACGATGGTATTGAGGGCGACGAGGTTGGGTTGCAGCTCGGAACTCATACCGCCACCTTCGACAGATTTTTCTCCACCAGGGACACGAACAACTCCTCAAGGCGATTGGTTTTGTTACGCAGGCTCAACACTTCGATGTTCTGCTGCGCCAACTGGGTGAACAGCGCGGTAATGCCCATGGCCTTGTCGACCTGGACTTCCAGGGTATGACTGTCGATCAGTTTGGCCGGGTAACCAAGCAACTGCGGCGCCACTTGCAAGGTGTTCTTCAGGTCCAGCAGGAACGTCTCGACATGCAGTTGGCTGAGCAACTGCTTCATGCTGGTGTTCTCGACAATGGTGCCGTGGTCGATGATGCCGATGTTGCGGCACAACTGCTCAGCCTCCTCCAGGTAGTGGGTGGTGAGGATGATGGTGATGCCTTTCTTGTTCAGTTCAGTGAGGAAGGTCCACATCGAGCGACGCAATTCGATGTCCACCCCCGCCGTCGGTTCGTCGAGGATCAGCAGGCGTGGCTCGTGAACCAGCGCCCGGGCGATCATCAGTCGGCGCTTCATGCCGCCGGACAGGGAGCGCGACGGCACATCGCGCTTGTCCCACAACCCCAGTTGGGTCAGGTACTGCTCGGCGCGTTCCTTGGCGATTCTCGCCGGGATGCCGTAGTAACCGGCCTGGGTCACGACGATGTCGAAGGTCTTTTCGAACTGGTTGAAGTTGAACTCCTGGGGCACCACACCAATGCAGCGCTTGAGCGCCGCTGGTTCCTTGTCCAGGTCGTGACCGAACACATTCACCGTGCCGCTGGTTTTGTTTACCAAGGTCGAGATAATGCCGATGGTCGTGGATTTGCCGGCGCCATTCGGGCCGAGCAAAGCGAAAAAGTCACCTTCGGCGACGTCCAGATCGATACCACTCAAGGCCTGGAAACCGTTGCCGTAGGTTTTGGTTAGCTGCCGGATGGACAGAGCGGAACTCATATCGGATTTACGCACCAGGAAGGGAAGAAAGGAATAAATAAGGGCGGGCGGCGAGCAATGCAACCGCGGCGCATGAGCGCAATGGTGCTTGTCGCCGCCACACAAGTACAGTCACGCGTGTTGATAGTGAGTATTAAGTCAACGCGGTCATGACGGCTTTGCGATAGGCCGGACGCTGTTTCAACCGTGCGTACCAGGCTTCTAGATGTGGCAGCGGCGCGCGCTCGATCGGCATCTCGAACCAGGCATAAATGAAGCTGCCCAAGGGAATGTCGCCCATGCCGATCTCATCGCCCGACAGGTATGGCTTAACCGCCAGCGCTTGATCGGCCATCGACAGCAGATCGTCGCACTCCTTGATCGCAGCCTTGATGGCCGGCCAGTCCTGCTGCTCTTGCGGGGTGCGCAACACGCCCCAGAACACCGTGCGAAACGGCGCGGCAAAACTTGAGGTGGTCCAGTCCATCCACTTTTCGGCCGAGGCACGGGCTTGCAGGTCCGTCGGATACCAGGCAGTGCCGCTGGCATGGCGAGCCACCAGGTAACGCACGATGGTGTTGGATTCCCACAGCACGAAGCCGTCGTCTTCGATCACCGGCACGCGACCGTTGGGATTCATCGCCCGGTACTCAGGCGTGTCGACCACGCCAAAGGCACCGCCGGCGTCGATGGCTTCATAGGCCAGGCCCAGCTCTTCGGCGGCCCACAACGGTTTTCTGACATTCGACGAATTTTTCCGACCCCAGATTTTCAGCATGACCGCCCCTTGTTGGATGAATGCGCAGGCAGCATACGCCGGATCAGGCGCGACTCAAATCGCTCTGCATGTCACCCAGTTGCAGCGGCAGCCGCTCGCCGAACAAATGCGGATAGCACTTTTCCAGGTGCTCGAAAAAAAACGCTTCAGGCACATCGGTGAACTGGCCGTGATCGACCAGGTATTCCATCAGTTGCTCGCCGTCACGGTTGAAGGGATGGAACACACTGTCGTTGATCCCGTCGAACTCCAGCGGCGCGACATTGAACAACTCGCAGAGTTGTTGATTGAAAGCCGGCGTGGCTTTAACCCAATGGTCGTCCAGATACAGCTCGGTGTAGCCGTGCATGGCGAACACATCGCTCTTGAGCAGTTCGAGCAGGCGCGGCGTCGACAGGTGATTGCGCACATCCGCCAGACCGATACGCGCCGGGATCCCGCAATGCCGAGCGCAACCTGCCAGCAGCGTGGCTTTGGGCACGCAATAACTCTCCCCGGCCGCCAGCGCATAGCTGCCGCGCAAGGTCTGCGGATCACGGCTGAAGGTGTAGGGGTTGTAGCGCACGGCCTCGCGCACGGCGTAATAGAGATTGATCGCCTGCTCCTGCGGATCGCGCCCGGCGCCACGATGTTTTTCGGCGAACTCCACCACCGAGGGATGGTCACTGTCGATGAAGCGGCCGGGGCTCAGATACGCGTGCATGGGAGCTATCTCCTGGGGGAAGCCACGAGTCTAGCGACACCTTCAGCACAGAGATAACGACGTTTCGGCCAAATATCAGCGCTTGCCCGCCCTGTTGACGAGCCCTCCATCGAAATAACTGACGAAGTCCGGCCGTTTCGTCCTACAAGCTCAACCCGATCGCTCCGACCACCCACTTTTATGGATGCCGTCTAAGCTCTGAGAGTGGTTTTGCCCCTGGCTTCAGGAGAATTAATTATGCTGCTGTTGTGGATACTGGTTCTGGTGGTCGGGATTGCCTGGCTGGCACATCGCCGCACCGCGCCTCTGCCCGCTTTGGGCATCATCGCTGTCTATCTGCTGGCGATGGGCATCTTCAGACATGCGAGCCATGCCCCCGTCTGGCTGCTGCTGATTTTCTGGGTGTTGCTCGCGGCCGTGGCCGCCCCCCTGTTGCTGCCGGACCTGCGCCGAAAACTGTTCACGGCGCCCATATTCAACTGGTTTCAAAAAAACCTGCCGCCCATGTCGCAAACCGAGCGTGAAGCCATTGAAGCCGGCACGGTCTGGTGGGATGGCGAGCTGTTCAGCGGTCGTCCGGACTGGAACAAGCTGCTGGYCTATCCAAAAGCGCAGCTGAGCGAAGAGGAACAGGCGTTTATCGATGGCCCGACCGAAGAGCTCTGCGCCATGGTCAGCGATTGGCAGATCGGCCAGTTGATGGATCTGCCGCCCAAGGCCTGGGATCACATCAAGCAGCATGGCTTTTTTGCCCTGATCATTCCCAAGGAGTACGGCGGCAAAGGCTTCTCGGCTTATGCGCACTCCCAGATCGCGATGAAACTGGCGACCCGCAGCGGTGACCTGGCCTCCACCGTCATGGTGCCCAACTCCCTCGGCCCGGCGGAACTGCTGCTGCACTACGGCACCGACGAACAACGCAATCATTACCTGCCACGGCTGGCCCGCGGCGACGATATCCCCTGCTTTGCCCTGACAGGCCCGATGGCCGGTTCCAACGTCGGGGGCATGACCGACACCGGGGTGATTTGCAAAGGTGAATGGGAAGGCCAGGAAACCCTTGGCTTGCGCCTGAACTGGGAAAAACGCTACATCACCCTCGGTCCGGTGGCGACCTTGATCGGCCTGGCCTTCAAGGCCTATGACCCGGACCATCTATTGGGTGACAAAGTCGACCTGGGGATCAGTCTCGCATTGATTCCAACCCAGACACCCGGTGTAGACATCGGTCGCCGTCACTTGCCGCTGGGCGCCGCCTTCATGAACGGCCCGAACGCCGGCAAGGATGTGTTCATACCGCTGGAGTTCATCATTGGCGGTCAGGAAATGCTCGGCGAAGGCTGGATGATGCTGATGAACTGCCTGTCGGTCGGGCGTTCCATTTCGCTGCCTGCCATCGGTACCGCCGCGGGCAAGTTCAGCAGCCTGGTGACAGGCCAATATGCGCAGGTTCGCGAGCAATTCAACGCACCGCTGTCAGCCTTCGAAGGGATTCAGGAAGCACTGGCGCGGATCGGCGGCAGTACCTGGCTGATGGACAGCGCGCGGATGCTCACCGCCAACGCCGTCGACCTCGGCGAAAAGCCGTCGGTGCCCTCCGCCATCATCAAATACCACCTCTCCGAACGCGGTCGCGAATGCATCAGTCACGCCATGGATGTTCACGGCGGCAAGGCCATCATCATGGGCCCGAACAACTATCTCGCGCGTAGCTGGCAAGGTGCGCCCATTTCCGTCACGGTCGAAGGTGCGAACATCCTGACACGCAACCTGATGATCTTCGGCCAGGGCGCTATTCGCTGCCATCCGTTCGTGCTCAAGGAAATGGCCCTTGTCCACCGCGAAGACAAACAACAGGCGTTGATCGAATTCGACGCCCTGCTGCTCAATCACATTGGTTTTGCCGTGAGCAACGCCGGCAGCACCCTGGTGCTGAACCTTGGCTTCGGACATTTCGAACACATGCCCGGGGACAAGCTCAGCCAACGCTACGTGCGCGCCCTCAACCGTCAGGCCGCGGCATTTGCCATGCTTGCAGACCAGTGCATGATGCTGCTGGGCGGCGACCTGAAACGCCGCGAACGCTTGTCCGCACGTCTGGGCGATGTGCTCAGCTACCTGTATCTGGCCTCCGCCGCGCTCAAGCGATATCACGATCTCGATTCGCCAGAGCATATGCGTCCGTTGTTCGCCTGGGCGATGGAAGAGAGCCTCGGCCAGTCCGAGCGTGCGCTGGACGAACTGCTGACCAACTTTCCGAACAAGGTACTCGGCTGCTTGCTGCGGGTACTGGTGTTCCCGTTCGGTCGCCGGCACAGAGGCCCGTCGGACAGACTGGCGGCCAAAGTCGCCGCAGTCCTCGGCCGCGCCAAGGGCGACCCGACCCTTGAGGAGTTATTGGCGGGCTGCTATCGCCCGCAATCGACAGAGGATCCGGTCGGCGCCTTGCAGCACGCCTGCGACTTGCTGAACGCCGCCAAACCGCTACAGAAAAAACTCAACACGGCGCTGAGAAGTCGCCAGGTCAAACCCTCTGTCGGGGAGTCGGTCATCGATGCCGCACTGGAGGCTGGCGTCTTGCAACCAGTTGAAGCGGAGACCTTGCGTGAGGTGGAGGTGGCGCGGCGCAAGGTGATCGACGTCGATGATTTCGATAAAGAGGTGCTGGTGCTGGGCAAGGGCAAGGTCCGCTAATCCAGAGGACCGTGTGTCGCCTTACCATCATGGGGCGCTTTACCCTGTGAAAAAGGGGCGCGGGAGCTTTATACTCCTGCGCCCGTTTTGCTCTTGAGGACTTATCTCGTGTCCAATGTCGTTGCCGATCATCTCGTCTTGCTCGACCACCTGCGCAGTATCCTGGTCGCCGTAGGTGAGGCCGAACAGGTTCCCGAAGAAAGCCATGCCTTGTTCCTGGAGCGCTTCGACGAACTGCGTGCGTTGCTGCCGGTCGACCCGATCGAAAGCCAATACCTGGGCCAGGACATCCTGTGCCAGATCATCACCCGCTACCCACAAATCGCCCACCTGGTGCCGCGCGATCTGCTGTGGTACTTCGCCGGTGACTGCCTGCACTACATGCCCGATGATGAAATCGACCTGTACCAGGCGCTGGAAGAACGTCGCTTCGAAGCCGAACAGAACGATGAACCGTTCGACTGGAATCAGGAAAAACAGCTGCTGGCGATGTCGAATCAGGACAGCAAGCACTGATCTCCAATCAGTAACGCAAAAGGCCCGCATGGTTAATCATGCGGGCCTTTTTTGTTGGCCGGGTAAAGATCAAAACAACCCATCACTCTCCGGCAACTCATACGCTGCCGCGCCCTTGCCCATCGCGCTTGGCTTGCCCGGATTGCTCAAGGTCGGCTCCTTCTCCAGGCATTCCACCAGATAGTCGATGAACACCCGTAACTTGGGCGGCAGATAGCGGGTGGGCGAATGCAGCAGCCAGGCGCCTCCGTGGTAGGACGCCAGAAAGGTCCAGTCCGGTAATACCTGCACAATCAGCCCCTGTTCCAGTGCATAACGGGCGGTGAAGTACGGCAGGCTACCGATCCCGATGTGTTGCAATACCGCGCCCAATCGCACGCCCGTGTGATTGGCGGCGTAACGTCCGCGCACGCCGACGGTCACGGCTTTACTGCCTTTCTTGAACTTCCAGCGCGCATCGCTCGGGGTTTCGCCCAGATAGATGCAGCTGTGATTGAGCAAGTCGTGGGGATGAGTCGGTGTGCCGTGCTCGGCCAGGTATTGCGGCGTGGCGCAGAGCAAATGGTCGATGGTCAGCAATTGGCGCCCCACCAGCCCCGCAGGGGGCCGATCGGTAATACGGATGGCCAGGTCGACGTTGTCATCGATCAAATCCACCTGGCGGTCCTCGAGCAACAACTCCACATCCACTTTGGGATAACGCCGCAGAAACTCCGGCATATGTGGATGAATCACAAATCGCCCGACGGCCTTGGGCACGCTGACGCGCACCAGCCCTTCCGCTTCCTGGGTGAACTGACCGCTGATTTCCATCACCGACTTCGCCGCGCTGACCATCTCCTGGCAGCGCTTGAACACCTCTTCGCCTCCGTCGCTCAGGCGTAGCTTGCGCGTGGTTCGTTGCAACAAACGCGTGGCAAGCGCCTTCTCCAGCCGCGAAATGCTGCGACTCACCGCCGAGGGGGAAGACCCCAACTGACGCGCCGCTTCGGAGAAACTGCCGGTTTCGACAACCTTGACGAAAATCGCCATTTCACCGAGCAGTGGCAAGGGAAGATTTATGCTCACAGCGCAACAGTCCTTTGATGGTTGAACGGATTATCACGCAATTCCACGGTTCATATAATAAAAATAGAAACTTTAATAAGGGCATGGAATATGACGCTTCGCCTCTTTTTCCATAGTGATGACCTCAGGGCCAATGTGGAAGTCCTGGATTGCACGCCCTATGAGAACGAGTTCGCCGTGGTGCTGCGCGCCACTCTGTTTCACCCACAGGGCGGCGGGCAACCCTGTGATACCGGCTGGATCGGCGAAAGCCAGGTGCTGCGCGTGGTGCAGGAAACGGAGCGGATCATCCATTTCGTCGACCACCCGGTAAAACTCGGCATGATCCAGATTCGGGTCGACGAGCAACGCCGCCAGTTCAATACGCGCATGCATTCGGCGGGGCACCTGATCGGTCACTTTGTTCAGGCCATGGGCTGGATGCCGATCAAGGCTCATCACTGGCCGGATGAAGGACGTGTGCAATTCAAACCAGGCGATGGCGCGCAGGAGGTTGATGCCCAGACGATTCAGCACGGCATCAAGCAATGGATCGCCCATGATCTGCCACGCTTGACGTCGTTGCGCGAAGGCGCCCGTGAAATCGGTTTCGGTGAGCTGCCCGCCTACGGCTGCGGCGGCACCCATGTACGTAGCCTGAAGGATTTGGGCAAGGTCACGATCGCTTCCCTTTCGCAGAAAAAGGGAACGCTGTCAGTCCACTACCACGTGGATTGAGCTTTTGGGCGATGTCGACCCCGTCATCGCCTGACGCCGGAGGAGCCTGCGTTCGCGGGCTCTGTTGACTATCTGATAGATGGACCTAAGACATGATGCTTGACGTCGAGCGTCTCGATGAGACGTGCATACAAAAACTGGCCAACGAAGAAGTCCTCGCCATCCGCGTCAGAGGCTTGTTGCCTCGGCCACTGGCGATCCAGATCGGCGACAAGATCCTCGCCCCCGGCTTCGAAGGCTACATCAACGCACCGAGCATCGGTCGTATCGGCATGGCGTTTTACGAAGCGGAAAACCAGCCACTGCTGATCGAAGACTATTTCGAGCGCGCCACCAGCAACATCGCCGAGTTGCGCAGCCGTTGTGCGCCCTACTCCTCGCCTGTCGACACCCTGCGCTGCATGCTCGATGAGTCCTGGCCGGCGGGGGCGCATCTGGAAAACCTCTATGGCCGCAAGATGTATGTGGGGCTATCGCGCGTGGTCAAACCCGGCGTGTGCTTCCTTGCCCATCACGACATTTTCGCCAAGGACGCCCCGGACAGCTTCCAGGCCAGAAGCCTGGAAGCGCAGTTCGCCTGCAATGTTTACCTGAACATGCCGACCGAGGGCGGCGCTTTGCAGATGTGGGACCACGACATTTCCCCGGACCAGTTCGACGAGATGCGTGGCGACAGTTACGGCATCGATCCGGCCTTGCTCGGCCCTCCGACCCTGGAGATTCGCCCTGAGCCGGGTGATTTCATCATGTTCAATTCACGCCGCATGCACTCGGTGACGCCGGGTGTGGACGATCCGCGATTGAGCCTTTCTTTCTTTGTCGGCTACCGCGGCAATGCTTCCCCCCTGACTTTCTGGAGTTGAGATGTTTTCGAATTACCTGGGCGAGTTTCTGGCGCTGGCAACCATCCATTTTCTGGCCGTGGTAGCTCCCGGGCCGGACTTCGCCGTGACCATCCGCCAAAGCGTGCGTTTCGGGCGTTTAGTGGGCATCTGCACGGCGCTGGGCATCGGCGCGGGCATTTCCGTGCATGTGCTGTACACCTTGCTCGGCGTCGGCGCATTGATGCACACCACGCCTTGGCTATTGATGGTGGCCAAGGTGATCGGGGGGGCCTACATTTTGTACCTCGGTGTGAGCCTGTTGCGCAGCAAACCCAAAGTGGCGACTGAAGGCGACAACGGCGCGGCAGCGTCAACTGAGCAGCAGACCCTGTTCAAGGCCTTCAGCACGGGGTTTCTGACTAACGCCACCAACCCCAAGGCTACGCTGTTCTTTCTGGCGATCTTCACCACCATCATCAGTGCCTCGACACCGTTGCAGATACAGGCGCTGTACGGGTTGTGGATGTGTTTCGTGAACGCCTTGTGGTTCGTGATCGTGGCCCTGTTCTTTTCCAGCGCCCGGGTGCGACTGCTGTTCATGCGCATGGGGCACTGGTTCGAACGAACCATGGGGGTGATCCTCATTCTGTTCGCCGGGCGCCTGATTCTGTCCATGTAAGTCATGCTGCCTTAGTCGCCTCGTCGAACCGCACTTTATGCGGCTCCCACGCCAGCAACGCGGCTATCTCCGCACTCTGCCCTTAAAGTTTTGTTTTAAATCATGGCGCTTTGCTTTGTTTGAACTACCTTCAAACAAGAAGAAGTCATAACGGTTTGAATTTTGACGTTTAGGTTCAGAGATCAGATAGCGAATTGGCAAAAGGAGTTACCTCACTATGATCCTGACAGGCGTTTTCCGGCGCAGAGCTGTGATTGCCGGTTGCTTTTTAGGGGAGTCAGGTTGGCGGGAAGTGCCGCCTATAACCGCGATGGTTGTCGAGCCTGAGCCTGTTGCTCGGGTCGGCAGCCCAGGTATCTGGATCACTAAAAGCCGTTTTAGAAGGTCGCTCGCTGTTCATTCGGATCAGCGTATTGCACCTGCTTGCGTGTAGCACCAAGGAATATTGCCGGGGGCATTAATCGTTAGTGGTAAGTGCTCTGGCGAGGTTGAGGGTCGACTCAGGCCCCTTGTAGTGATCCAAGGCAACTTGGTTTGCCTTGTAGATGGCCTATTCAGCGAGGATGCACTTAATGAGCTATCGTACCGTGCCCGCTTTCAAGCGAATTATCCATGGCCTGTTCTGGATGGGCCTCAGCGTGGACGCGGCTCAGGCCGCGGCGGCCAATTGTTCGCAGATGGACAGTATGCCGACAACGTTCGAGGTCGGTCAGGGGCTTCAGAGTGAACTGCGCACTCCGGTTCCGGTGACGCAACTGGCCGTGGGTGACCCGAAAATTGCCGATGTGCAACCCAGCGGCAACAACCCCAACGCCTTCCTGCTCACTGGTCTGACACCGGGCACCACCAGCCTGATGGTCTGGACCGGCTGTTCGAAAGAGCCGCGCCATAGCATGGTGTTCGTCAAGGGCCGGGCCACCTCGGCGCTGACCAGCGCGTCGACCGGACCTTACGAAGACCCGCTGCTGCCGAGCCAGGTACAGACCGATATTCGCTTCGTTGAAGTCAGCCGGACCAAACTCAAGGAAGCCTCAGCGTCTATTTTCGGCACCCGCGGCAACTTCCTGTTCGGCTCGCCGAGAACCTTGCCCACCATTGGCGGCGTCGTCACACCGTCGGTGCCGGTGGACAACGGCATGTTCAACCTCAACTTTGCTACCGGCAATACCCTGGTGGCGATCAACGCACTGGAAGGCAGCGGTTTCGCCTACACCCTGGCGCGGCCAAGCCTGGTGGCGCTCAGCGGGCAGAGTGCGAGCTTCCTGGCCGGCGGTGAAGTACCGATTCCGGTGCCCAGTTCGGGCAGCGATAACATCTCCATCGAGTACAAGGAGTTCGGTATCCGCCTGACTCTGACGCCAACCATCATCGAGAAAAACCGTATCGCCCTGAAGGTGGCGCCGGAAGTCAGTGAACTGGACTTCACCAACGCCGTGAGCATCGCCGGCACGATAGTTCCGGCGCTGACCATACGCCGTACCGACACCAGCATCTCCCTGGCCGACGGCGAAAGCTTCGTCATCAGCGGCCTGATCAGCACTCGCAACAATTCCCAGGTGAACAAATTCCCGGGGCTGGGCGATATCCCGATTCTGGGCGCGTTCTTCCGCGACAACTCCGTCAACCGTGAGGAGCGCGAACTGCTGATGATCGTCACCCCGCATCTGGTCCAGCCCCTGGCTGCCAATGCACAACTGCCGTCGTTGCCTGGCGAGCAGCTGCGCAATTACGACCCGAACTTCTACCGCATGTTCTTCCTCGAAAATGGTGATTTCGACAGTAAGACCGGGCTCTCGCAATGAACCGGAGCCAGACGCTGAACCGGGCTTTCGCCCTCACTCTTAACGGTGACCTTGAGCGCTTGGCGGGCCAACTGTATTGCCATTGGCCAGGCGTTCAACGTGTTGTAGCCAGAGGACACTCGATGAAAGCAGTCATTGCAATAACGGCGACATTGATGCTCGCAGGTTGTGCCACCAACGGTATTGTTTCGCGACCGGGCAGTTGTGCCAAACCCGCTTCGGAGCAAGAGTTGGCCCTGAACCTGGCCGACAACATGGCCAACGAAGGCCGTTTGTATGCCAGCCTGGCGAACCTGGAAGGTTTGCCCGATGATCTGGTCCAGGTTCGTCTGCGCAAGGCCCGGGTGCTGCGCTTGATGGGGCGTAAAGATGCGGAGCCGTTGTATCAAAGCCTGCTCGGCACCTGTCTGGCCGCTGAAGGGGAACATGGCCTGGGCCAGTTGGCCGCGGCCAAAAATGATAACGCCGGCGCTACCACTCACCTCGAACGCGCGGTGAAGATGTCCCCCACCGACGACAAGATGCGCAATGACCTGGGGGTCGTCTACCTCAATCAGCGACGGATCCCTGAAGCACGCTTCGAGTTCATGACGGCCATGGAGCTCAAGCAGGCGGATTCACTGGCGGCACTCAACATGGTGACGCTGCTGATCTATCAGGATAACTGGAAGGCGGCTGCCGAACTCGCGAACCGCGCCAGCTTGAGTCCCCAGCAAGTTGCAGAGGCTCAAACCCGAGCGGAAAAACTCAAGGCCTCTGCCAAAAAAGCGGTGGCTTCCGAGGGGAATCGCAAGACTGAGGCCGTAGTCGATGCCTCAGCCAATGCTGCGATCAAGTAGAACGTACGAGGAGTCGAGATGAATACCAAAGGGCTGTTGATTGTGTGCATGGCTTGCCTGTCCACCAGTGCCTGGGCTATTGAGCCAGGTCCCTCCTCGGCGCCGCAAAAGGGCACCGAACAGTGGATGCAGCTACAGATTCGTGGTGTGGTTGCCTCCCCTTTTCGACAAACTGCATCGGTCACTGAGCGTGACCTGTCCTTCCAGCGCTGGCTGAACAGCTTCACCTACCCGATCCCGATGTTCTTTGAGCAGAAGGCTGGGGGGAAAATGACCTCCAGCAGCAACTGAGGGACGTCAATGGATGATCAACCTCTGGCATCGTCCAGAGTAGCCTGGCTAAAACGCCAGGCTTAATCACGTCTGCTGGAAAGTATTGGCATCTACACATTGTTCAGTTCTGACCGAGCCCCCCTGGAGCGCAATGCTGTTCACTTAAACAGTTTCAGCCGCGACGCATTCTTTGTAGCAGCTGCCGAAGGCTGCGTTCGGCTGCGCAGCAGTCGTGAGTCCGGCTGCCGTGATGTACCTGACRCACCGCAATGGCTGATTTTACGACTGCTTCGCAGCCGAACGCAGGCTTCGCCAGCTGCTACAGATCGCATTACGGCTTAAGTGAACAACATTGCCCGTAGGAGCGAGCGGTGTAGATCTTGGGAGGGGAAGTACAGATCAGGTTCGGGTGGCAAGGCCATCTGATTCGACAGCCCCCCACCCGATCCTCTTACATATTTCCGAATGCTTTCATTACGCCAATCATGGCCGGGCCGATGGCGACCAGAAAGAAGCTCGGCCACAGGCAGAAAATCAGTGGGAATATCAGCTTGGTGCCGATTTTCGCCCCCGCCTCTTCGGCGGCCTGCGTACGCCGATCACGGAATTCATCGGCATAGATGCGCAGGGTGTCGGCCACGCTGGTACCAAAGCGAATACTCTGCGCCAACAGGCTGACCAACCCTTGCACGTCCTCCAGACCGGTGCGTATGGCCAGTTGTTTGAGCGCCTCGGTACTGGTGATGCCCGCGCGGATCTGCGCATTGACCAGGGCCAGCTCTTCAGCCAGTTCAACATGACTGACCGACATCTCTTCAGCCACCCGTTCAATGGTCGTGGGCAGTGACAGGCCTGACTCCACGCAGACCACCATCAGATCCAGCGCATCTGGAAACGCGATACGCAGCCGGTTTTGACGCGCCTGCTTACGCTTGGCGACATACAGCGCTGGCAGCAACCATCCGATACCGGCCACCATGACCACCAACAACAGCCCCACAGCCAGGGAAACCTTGGGAATCAGCGGCAACAGCAGCAACGCAAGACCGACCATCAACAGCGGTAACATCAAGCGCACCGCCCAGTACATCTGCACCGCCGAAGAGGAGCGGTAACCCGCATGCGTCAACAGAGTCTGGGTAACTGACGCCTGGGCCGATTCAGCCGAGGCAAAACGCTGGCCGACCCGCTCCAGCAACAGCTGCAGATTACCCGGCGCTTCCTGCCCTGCCGTATTGCCCAAATAACCGCGCTTGATCAGCGCCAGACGACGCTGTACCGGGTCCTGAAGACCCAGCATCAGCAACATCAAGGCGACGACCGCAAGCACCGTACTCAAACCGATCGCGCCAAGGAACAACAGGCGCGCTACTTCCTCGCTCCCCGTGAACCGACTGAACAACCCGAGTAAAAAGTCCATGACCTGTACCTCCCGGTAGCGAATATCGCTTAAACCTGAATCCGGATGATTTTTCGTATCCAGAAAATCCCGATCAACATGGCGCAGAAAGCCCCGATGATCAGCTTGTGGCCTATGGGATCATTGAGCAGCACAGGCATGTAGCTGGGGCTTGTGAGCACGATCGCAATAGCCAGCACAAAGGGAATCGCCACCAGCACCCAGGCCGACATGCGCCCTTCCGCCGACAGGGTTTTGATCTTGCGCTGAAAGCGGAAACGCCCGCGGATCAGCCGACTCAGACGCTCCAGCACTTCCGTCAGATTGCCGCCAGTCTCGCGGTGGATGAGGATCGAAGTCACCAGCATCATCACCGTCATGCTGGGCATGCGCTCCAGCAGGCCGAGCATGGCCCGGCGAACATCGTTGCCATAGTTGATGTCGGCAAAGGTCAGGCCGAACTCATGAGCGACCGGCCCCTTGTGCTCCTCGGCGACCAGACGCAGGGTTTCGTTGAACGGGTGCCCGGCACGCAAGGCCCGGCACATGGCATCCAGCGCATCCGGTAGGCCTTCCTCAAACGCAGCGAAACGTTTGCTACGGTCACGAGAAATTTTCAGCAGGGGTAACCAGAACACCCCGAAGCCTGCCAGCAACGCCATCCACCAGACGGTCACGACCATCCAGATCGAGATGCCCGCACACGCACCCAGGAACAGCCCGAGCAAGATCACTCGATAAGCGCGGTATTCATGGCCGCCCTGCTCGATCATCTGCGTAAGGCTCGCCATGAACGGCAACTGCTCGAGCATGGCCTCCAGTGGCGACAAACGCGTCAGGTATTTCTGCCGCAACACCGTCTGCATGTTGGGCAAATTGTTGGCTTTTTCCAGTACATGCAAACGGCCGCGGATGCGCTTGCGCATCTTGCCCGCTTCGCCGAACACCGGCACCACCACGCCCTGGGACAAGAGGAACACGGCGATAAACACCATGCCCAGGAACATCACAATGAATTCAGCAGGAATATGGCTCATGGCTGCCGTGCCWCCATCCATTCAGGCCTGAACATCGTCAGCGGCAACTCGATGCCGCGCTTGGCCAGCACATCGCGGAAGGCCGGAATCATGCCGCTGGGACGATAATCGCCAAGCACTTCACCGTTTTCACCCATGCCCTGGCGCGCAAAGGAGAAAATTTCGGTCATGGTGATGATCTCGCCTTCCATGCCGTTGATCTCTTGCACGCTGACCAGCCGGCGCTTGCCGTCCTCCTGACGTTCCAGCTGGATCACCACATCGATGGCCGACGCGATCTGCTGACGCATGGCCTTGATCGGGAAGGTCGCCCCGCTCATCGACACCATGTTCTCGACTCGCCCCAACGCATCGCGCGCGGTGTTGGCGTGGATCGTGGTCAATGAACCGTCATGGCCGGTGTTCATGGCCGTCAGCATGTCCAACGCCTCGGCACCGCGCACTTCGCCGATCACAATGCGGTCCGGGCGCATCCGCAAACTGTTGCGCACCAACTCCCGCTGACTCACCTCGCCACGCCCTTCGATGTTCGAAGGCCGGGTCTCCAGGCGCACCACGTGGGGCTGCTGCAGTTGCAGTTCGGCCGAGTCTTCGATGGTGACGATCCGCTCGTTGTGCGGGATGAAACTGGACAACACGTTGAGCATGGTGGTTTTGCCGCTACCGGTACCGCCGGAAATCAGCACGTTCAGGCGCCCGCGGACAATCGCCTTGAGCAGCAGCGCAATGGCCGGGGTCAATGTCCCCACCTGAATCAGGCTGTCGGTATTGAGCAGGTCCACCGCAAAGCGGCGAATCGACATGCTCGGGCCGTCGATGGCCAGCGGCGGGATAATCGCGTTGACCCGCGAACCGTCCTTGAGCCGGGCGTCCACCAAGGGCGAGGACTCGTCGATACGCCGACCCAGGCTGGACACGATGCGGTCGATGATATTCAGCAAATGCTGATCATCGCGAAAACGCACATCGGTCCGTTGCAGTTTGCCGAAGCGCTCGACATAGACCGAGGCATAGCCGTTGACCAGAATGTCGGACACGCTGTGATCGGCCAGCAACGGCTCCAGAGGCCCCAGACCGAGCACCTCGTCGGTGATCTGCTTGATGATCAACTGGCGGCTGGTGGTACTCACCGGTGCCGAATGCTCGTCGAGCAGGCGCTGGCAAATATCACGGATCTGCCGTGAGGCCTCGGCCTGTTCAAGGGAGTCCAGCAAGGACAGGTCCATGACCTTGAGCAATTGCTGGTAGATTTTTTCCCGCCACTCGGCTTCCACCGGGGTGACCTGGCTTCTGGTTTCGTAAAGAACGTCCGGTGTTGCACGCTCCCACGCCATTATTTCCTCTGCCGGATCCAGCAGGTCGTCGCCCTGAGCAGCTGACGATGCTGCGGGTTTACCGGACTGTTTGCGCAAGCGGTTACGAAAGTCGCTGATCATGGGTCATCCCCCGAAAAAACGGTTGAAGGCGCGTTTGAGTAAGCCTTTGTTCCCGGCCACCTGTTGACCGACCAGGTCCTCGGTCATGTCGCGCAGGGCGGTAGTAATCGCGGCCCTCGGCGCATGCAGCCCCAACGGCACGCCAGTGTTCTGACTCTGGCTGACCAGGTTGAAGTCGTTGGGTAATTTCGACAGATTGGTGCAGCGCAGTGCCTCGCCAATATCCTTGAGGCTGATCGCTGCGGCCTTGTCATAGCGGTTGACCACAATCTGCAACTGATCGCCGCGCACGCCCAGGTCGTCGCGAAGAATCCGCACCAGGGAGCTGGCATCGCGCAGATGACTGACGCTCTGCTGCACCACCACGTACACCCGGTCCACCTGTTCCAGCACGGAGCCGGTGAGGTGGTCGATTTGCCGCGGCAGGTCGATCACCACCCAGTCGTAGCTGGCGCGGGCCAGTTGCAACAGGGTGTCAAGTTGCTCGGGTTGGGCATCCTGCGGCAGGCACAGCTCACCGGCCCGACCACCCAGCACATGCAAGGTCGGGCTGAAGTGGCTGCAAAAACCGCGTAGCGCGACGCTGTCCATGCCATCGATCTGATGCAGCACCTCGAGATGGCTGTGCGTCTGCGCCACGTCCAGGTAATGCGTCACGCTGCCGAATTGCAGGTCCATGTCCAGCAATAGGGTGCTGCCGCCCCTGACGCTGAGCTGTTGAGCCAGGTTGCAGGCCAGCAAGGTTCCGCCGGAGCCGCCCTTGGCGCTCATCACGGCGATCAATTTCCCTTCTGTCCCGCTGCCGGTGCGAACCTCCATGACCAGGCGATTCAAGGCGGCAACCAGTTCGGTCTCGGCGATAGGCTCCGGCAGCACGTCACGGGCGCCGGCCTGCATCGCCAGGCGCATGCCTTCCTGCTCGGTCAGCAGACCGCACACCAACATCGGCGGACGCTCATGGGCCGGACGCTGCAACAGCGCCGCCAATTCTTCGCGCCACAGATGGCTGACGCGCAACAGCAACAGATCAGGCATGCGGTCCAGGCCGTAGAGCGGGTCGACATGCCCATTACTCACCAGGCGAGTGCTCACCTCCAGGCAGGGCATGCGCTGGCAGACGCTCTGCAGATCGCGCAACGAGGTGGCATCACGGCTGCTGATCAGCAACCTCAGCCCAGCCTTGCCGGTCGAAGTGGAGAGCGGGGTATCCTTGGTATTCAGCATGGTGTGATCTCCCCGGAATCGGAATGACGCCCGAGGCTTTCGCGTGGCAAGGTTGCCTTGAATGCAGGCAAGGTAATGGGCACGCCGAACCCGGGAATAAACAGATTGAAAACGAAGCCTTGCAGACTCAACTGGACATAACGGATGGCACGAAAGCCAGTAGYGCTGACCAGGTCGCCGGGATTGGCCACCACAGCACCGTTGACGTCCAGATAGGTCAGCGTCAGGTTGGTGGTGGCCAGGCTCGTGATCAGCTGGCTCGTGCCGGCGTCGGTCGATGCGTTGAAGATCGCCCGCCGCAAGACCACCGGATCGCTGATGTTGCACACCGCTGCCAGCCGCGCACCACGCCGCGCGGCTTCATCCAGCGCACTGACCGTGAAGTACAGGCGGCCCATTTCCACCACGCCGAACAACAGGATGAACACCAGCATGCCGATGAAGGCGAACTCCACGACATAGGTGCCGTGCATGCGTTTTTTATTCATCACAGCACCCTCATGACAGTGGTGGCAACCAACGGAATGGCCAGCGCAAACTGCCCACCGATAAGACCAGGAAACGTGCCGACACAATTGCCACTGCCAATCACCGGGCAGAAGCTATAGGTGATGGTGACTCGCACATGGTCGGTGCCTACCGCGGCGACCGCTACGTTCGCGGTCGTCAACCCTGACACCACAGCGCTGCCGGTAGCGCTGGGCACGCCATAGACCGCGACGTTTTTCGTCTGGGTCAGCAGCGTATTGCTCAGAGCGATAGCGCCGAGCGTCGAGTCCCAGGCCTGGCTGGCGACAAAACGGTCGGCATCACGGCTGGCCTGCAACAGGACGTTGTACTGGTAGAGCATGCGGCCGAATTCGCCGAGGCTCAGTAACAACAGAAGCAACAGCGGCAGGACGAGGGTGAATTCCACCAATGCCACGCCTCGCTGAGCCTGTGGTCGCTTGAATGAGTGAAGTCCCATGACGCCTCCTACGAGTCTGTGCTCGGAGTGCCAGTGCCGCTGCCAATATAGGTTTTGTAGAGTTGAATGATCTGCGGGCCGACATCGGTGGACGGCGAGGGGCCGGCTACGTTATCGCCTTCGCACTCCTTCACAAACTGGCCGAATATCTGCGATTCCGTGCCGCCGTTGCTCATGGGCTGTACCACGAAATAGCAACCAAAACCCAGGACCGGCACCGAGGTTGTACCCCCCTGTTTACCGGTGCAGTCGCCCACCACGATTTTCAGCATCCGACGCTCGAACACCCCACCGCTCTGACAGCCGCTGCCGGTCCCGGCCACACACGCGGCAGTGCTCGCACGCCAGTCGTTGTAGTCCAGTATCGCGTTGGCGCCCGCCGTGAGATTGCCGCCGCTCGATGTGACGGTTTGCCCCTTGTACATCTTTTGTCCCGTTGCATCGTCGTATGTGATCGCGGGGGTGCTGGACGTGGTTACCAGATCTGGCGGGTAGTCCGAGGCACTGACCGGGCCGTTGTAGATGCCGAAGCGCGTATTCAACCCTTGAGAGGTAGGGCCGACCTTGTTGCCAGGGGCGGTCTGGACGTTCTGCCCGACGTTGCGGCAAACCGTGCCGCCTCCGGCCAGGTCATCCCTGACGGTACTGCCGCCGGAGCCAAAGTCGAGCAACTGAAAGTTGCCTGGGCCAATGGGAGATGAATTGCCGGCAGCCGTCTTCAACACCTGCAAATCGCCAAACTGGAAGCCCCAGAACACGCCCGCGGCCGGGTTGTATTTAGTCGGGTCGCCACAGACCATCAATGGGGCAAGATCACAGGGGCTGGTAGGGCTGGGGCCGGCGGTGGCGATCGCCGCCACGGCCTTGTTCCCAAGGCCCGCAGTGCCTAACGTCTGAACGAAGCTCCAGAAAAAACCTGTCAGTTGATAGCTCGGTACCGATACCCGAACGTACTTGGCATTTGCCGGCCCGGGATAGGAGAACGGGCCATAGACGCTGCTGGAGAGTTCCACCGTCGCAAATGCGCCTGGGTTGCCGGCGACCGCCGTTGCCAATTCGGTGTTACCCGTGGCATTGGCATTTTGCGTCAGCGTATTGAGCGCGGCAGTGCGTGTCGCGCTGGCCATGGTGGCAGCACCTGCCACCTCAAGCAGGGTTTTGGCGCCACTCAGGGCAGCGGCATCCACAGCGTTTTGCAGGCGCGTCTTGTTCAACATCATGTGCCCGCCGTCCAGAGCCAACGCCGCTATCATGGAAATCGCCGCCAGGGCGATCACCATCAGTACGCTCACCGCTCCTCCCTGGCGCCTTGGCGTCGCAGTGAACGGCCGCTGAATACGAAGATTCATCATCAAGCCCTCGTTTGCCGATACTGATCCGGATCGGCTCCGCCAATACCTTGGTGCACAGGCACCCCTACCGCTCTGTCAACGAACTTTCACTAAACTGGTCTGGATCCCGCGAATGATGGTGACAGCCCCGCCACCCTCGGCACGGTGCACCACGCGTTTTTGCACTGGGGCAGCGGCCACAACCATGGGGGCCGGCGCAGCAGGCGCGGCGGTCACGATTTTTTTCTCGGAGTTCAGCGGATTGCGCAGCGCCAGTTGCAGCTTGCCTTCCGTTTGCGCCGTGACCAGGGTTTCCGCCTCGGCGGCCGTCATCTCCAGCGTCACTGCGCGCACCACCACCGGTTGGGTCTTGTCGGTACCCGCCGTCTGATCCACCGCCAACACCCGCAAGTTCTCAAGGATGGTCCTGGACACGGCACTGTTACTGCCGGCACTGGTGGTTTTGGTCGCCAGTACATCGACCCGGTTACCTGGCAGGAGGAATCCGCCCACACCCACCACATCGTCCACGCGTACCGAAATGGCACGTTTGTCTGTGGCAATCAGAGAGGCCAGGGTACTGCCGCCCAGATGCTCGCTCAGGCGTGCGCTGCGCATGACGTCGCCACGCAAGATGTCGAACGTTGCGATCTTGCCCACGGCCTTGTCGCTGGAGTCGAGAGCATCGTCCGGGATCGTGTCCATCGGCATGCGTACGGTCGTGACCTGTTGGGCCTCGACCATCTGCCCGAATGGAATCTCTACCGTGGCAACCACCACGCTTCGAAGATGGTCATCCGGAGTAGCATTGAGCCGCGCGCTCAGCCAGGAGTCGGCCATCCATGCAGCCCCAAGGCCCATGACCAGGGAAACGCCTATCAGGGAAACAGTACGAGAGCTCATGTCAGTATCTCCGTATCAAAGAAAGTCGAGCTGGACGAAGTAGTTGTGCCAGGCCCATTCCAACTCTTGTGGTGACAGTGCCCCGGTACCGCCGATATAACGCTGACGGTCGAGGGCCATGTTCAGGAGATCGCGGGGATGGCAAGGCACCAGGGGCATGCCTTCACTTGCATAAAGCCTTTGCAGTACATAACGCAGCAGCAGGGGGTCAAAAGGAATACCCAGACGCTCACATTCCTGACGCCAGATCTTTTCGTACTCCTCGGGCTTCAGGTAACCGAACTGCAACTTGTAGCCAATCCGCCGCAGGAAGGCCTCATCAGCCAGTTCCAGGGGATTGAGGTTGGTGGAGAACACCAGAATCAGATCGAATGGCAGCTCGCAATGCCGACCACCGCCCAAATTGAGGAAGTCGCGCTTCTCCTCCATCGGTACGATCCAGCGATTGAACAGCTCGGCGGGTGCCATGCGCTGGCGGCCCATGTCATCGATGATGAACAGGCCATTGCTGGCCTTGAGCTGCAAGGCGGCCTGGTACTGGCGGGTGAAGGGGTCATAGCGAACATCCAGCTGTTCCATGCTCAACTCACCGCCCGTAATGACGACCGGGCGTTTGCAGCACAGCAGTCGACGATCGATCCCTTCGTTGAGCATCAGATTGTTCTGTTGACCGTTGTCATCCAGCCGCTGATGCACCTGCGGGTCATAGATCTCGATCACCGACTCGTTGATCACGATGGCATGAGGTACCCAGATGGCCTCGGCGAACAGACGAATCAACCGACTGCTGACGTAGGTCTTGCCGGTACCCGCGGGGCCATAAATCATGATTGCGCGCCCGGAGTTCAGGGCCACACCCAGTTGATCGAGCATCCCCTCCGTGAGCACT
Organism: Pseudomonas sp. 05N433; assembly: GCF_056396925.1. Taxonomy (NCBI): domain Bacteria; kingdom Pseudomonadati; phylum Pseudomonadota; class Gammaproteobacteria; order Pseudomonadales; family Pseudomonadaceae; genus Pseudomonas; species Pseudomonas sp. 05N433. The sequence goes on from NZ_JBFTML010000068.1 coordinate 49,897, forward strand.
ACACCGGTGAGGGCCTTGTGCATATCGCTTGAGCTGATGCGACCATGGTGAATGGTCTGGATTTTGATCAGGGAACGGTAGGTACTCACCGGGAAGGGGGCCGCGCCGATATAGCCGCTGCGTGACAGCGCATCGCGGGCAGCACTGCGACCGCGTTCGGTCAGGCTATAACGCAGCTGCCCACCCGATTGCCCCACCTGACCCAGGACTTCGACACGACCGTCCTTGCGCAGAAACGCCAGGACTTCTTCAAGTACGGCGCCAGTCAGCGCCAGGCGCTCCACCAGTCGCGGCATGTCCAGCACGCCGGCGTCGTACAAATGCTTGCATACCAACTCACCGAGAAAACTGTCGGTCAGACCCGTCTCGCGGATTGTGCAAGGCTGAGGAGCCAGCCGTTGCACCGCTTCCCGATCGCTGGAGTAGGCATCACTATCGACAATGACGTGCATGACTAACCTCCCAATCCACCGGCAACCAGTTGCCAGTAGACGCTGTTTAAAGTGCCGATCAAGAYTGCGATCGAATAAGGAAAAGGTTTGCCGGCGACTTCATCCGAAGTCGGCGCCAGATAGGCCTGCGCCCTGAGAATCAGCCAATAACGCCCCAGGGTCTGCAACAATTGCCCGCGAACCAGCACGATCAGGAAACCGCACACCCCACCAGCTATCAGGCTGAACATGGCTGCCCACAAGGCGAAATGGAACGGAAGAAAGCTGCCGACCATGGCCATCAACTTGACGTCGCCAGCAGCCATGCCTCCCAGGGCGTACATCGGCAGAAAGAACGCAAAACAGATCAGGATACCCAACAGGCTGTCACCCAATCCGCTGATACCACCTGAATAAGTCTGACCGGCCAATCCCAGGGCAATGCCCAACAGGACCAGCGTGTTGGGGATACGGTGGCGAAGCAGATCGCTCACCACCGCGACGCCCAGCAGTCCTAGCAGTAAAACAGTCGACACCAGCAATTCCATGGACATGGCGCGTCTCCCCTACCGGGATTATCGTTAGCAGGCAACGTTGCCGTTGACCGCCTGGCACAGCGCTCTGATCTTGGTATCTACAGCGCCGCCCAAAAGAACGAAGGCTGCAGCCACAGCTACCGTAATCAACCCACCTGCCACCGCGTATTCCACAATGGTCAGGCCATCTTCATCTTTGGCGAACTTGCTTATCGAAGTTCTGATTGTTTGCAGAGTCATTTTGTGTACCTCACTTCAGCGGTCATACGGCTCGGAAAGTACATTGGCGGGGACAGCGCGAAGTCCATTGAGTTATCCGGTCGCTCTATCAGCAAAACAGCAACAACCGGTCATTCATGGACTTCGCCGCGTCCCGCCACCGTAAATTTCGTTATCAGCAYGCAACGTTGCCGTTGACGGCCTGGCACAGCGCCCTGATTTTGGTATTCACGGCACCGCCCAAAAGCACGAACGCAGCGGCAACAGCTACCGTAATCAGCCCACCGGCCACGGCGTATTCCACGATGGTCAGGCCGTCTTCGTCTTTGGCGAACTTCACTACCGAAGCCTTGATTGTCTGCAGATTCATTTTGCCCACCTCACTCGAATGTTGTTTTTTCCGGAAGGCAGTACGTTCTGCACTGCCTGATGCAACCCTAGTCAGGGGCAAGGCATGGGCGTTAGGAAGATTTTGCACATCACTAGGACTTTTTTGCGGGTGCGGCCAAATACGGTTATTGGCCTTTGCAGAAGTAGCAGGAGGGGTAAAACAAGGGATGGCTCGCGAATACCACTGACTTCGATTTACAAGCGACGAGCGGCTGATACCTGGTTCATAGACGACACACCAACAGACTGTTGCCTGGGACTGATTTCCAGGCAACGCATAGAGCGGATAGAACTAAAATTCGTCTTTCTTATCAGTATTTAATCTGCAAAGTGATGGCACGTTAGCAATACTACTCAGCGAAGAGGGGCCCGTAGAACCGCAGAGTAGAGACATGACGTCCAACATGACCAGAAGGCCATCGCTGCTTTGGTTCGATCTGACTCACGATCGTTCCACGAAGGAACTCATCGCGCAGTTCGAGGAGACTTGCGACTGCAAACTGGCGAAAAATTCCGTGCTGCCCAGCGGGGAACAGGCAGACATGATCTGCATCCATTTCGATCGCCCCGACACCCCCGGTTTGAGGTTGTTGCTGGAGATCAAACGCACCACCCCTACCATCCCGATTACCATGTTCACCGTGCAGCACTCAGAAGAATTGGCCGTCTGGGCCATGCGCTCCAGTGTCTGGGAATACATGGTGCTCCCGCTCACCAACGCCGAGAGGAAGCGCTACCTGACGGCACTGATGCAGCTCTGCGAATTGCGCCGCAATGCCGGTCAGGACAAGACATTGCTGATCGACCACTCGCCCACTCTGCCAGAGAGCATCCGCCTGACCTCCGGGCACCAAAAACACCAGGCGCTGAGCCATACCATGCTGTACATCGACCAGCACTTTCGGGACAGCATCGATCAGAGGGATTTGGCCAAGCGCTGCGGCATGACGACTTTTCGCTTCAGTCGCCTGTTCAAGGAAGCCAATGGCGTCGGTTTCACCGATTACATCCTGGACAAGCGCATGAGTTTTGYCAAACAGCTGCTCGACAACAGCCAGATGCCGATTACCAGCATCGGTTATGAGGCCGGCTTCAAGGATCCTTCCTACTTCGCCCGCGCCTTCAAGCAGTTCGTCAACTGCACGCCCAGCGAATACCGTTTGGCCAGCCAACTTAGAGCGGTAGCAGCGCAACCGCCACTGGAAGATACAACCATTGAAGCACTTGAAAGCCTGGTGCAGAGCCTTGGAAATTGAAGCAGGTTTTTTACGCGCATAAAAAAACGCCGCTCAAATGAGCGGCGTTTTTTTGAATTTGGAGCGGGAAACGAGACTCGAACTCGCGACCCCGACCTTGGCAAGGTCGTGCTCTACCAACTGAGCTATTCCCGCAAATGGCGTCCCCTAGGGGACTCGAACCCCTGTTACCGCCGTGAAAGGGCGGTGTCCTAGGCCACTAGACGAAGGGGACACGCTGCCCGGAACACATGGTGTGTGTTTCGGTGCCCAGACCCGTATCCGAAGACTTGGTTCTGGTTTCACTCAGCTTTGCCCGAAAGCAACGCTGTTTAAAATTGGAGCGGGAAACGAGACTCGAACTCGCGACCCCGACCTTGGCAAGGTCGTGCTCTACCAACTGAGCTATTCCCGCA